>JAODNG010000425.1 GCA_025465385.1 Pseudonocardiales bacterium | reverse complement strand
TGGAATATCGACATGGCCACCCCGGTTGAGTCTGTTTGACTCAATTTTCTCGCCATGGGGTGTGACTATCTTGACCAAGACTGTGCAGTTGCCGGTTCTACCGCTCACTGATGTGGTGGTGTTGCCGGGAATGGTGGTTCCGGTGCGGCTCGCGGACGCTGAGATCCGGGCTGCCATCGACGCTGCTCGGGCCGCGACTTCTGCGGATCCGGGCGCCGAGGCGCAGGTTCTGCTCGTGCCCCGGCTTGAGGGTAGGTACGCCTCGGTGGGTGCGCGGGGCGTGGTGGAACAGATCGGCCGGTTGCCCGGTGGAGAGCAAGCAGCAGTGGTGCGGGCGACGGCCCGGGTCCGGATTGGAACGGGCACGACGGGTCCGGGGGCCGCGTTGTGGGTGGAGGCCACCGTCCTGGATGAGGCAGCGGTCGACGACCGAGCGCATCAGCTTGCCCAGGAGTATCGAGCTTTGATGATCAGCCTTCTGCAGCGACGCGGTGCCTGGCAGATGATCGACTCGGTGCAGCAGGTTGACGAGCCTGGCGCGCTCGCTGATCTCGCCGGGTATGCCTCTTATCTGACCAAGGAGCAAAAGCTCTGGCTGCTGGAGACCCCGAATGTGGCGGTGCGGCTGGGCAAGCTCCTGGAGTGGGGCCAGGAGCACCTCGCCGAGCTCGACGTCGCGGAGACGATCAACAAGGACGTCCAGGACGGCATGGAGCGCCAGCAGCGGGAGTTCCTGCTGCGCCAGCAGCTCGCCGCGATCCGCAAGGAGCTGGCCGAGCTCGATGGCAAGCCCGCCTCCGAGGAGGCGGACTACCGGGCCAGGGTGGAAGCTGCGGCGCTGCCCGAGCACGTACACAAGGCCGCGTTGACCGAGGTCGACAAGTTGGAACGGACTGCCGAGTCCTCACCCGAGGTCGGCTGGATCCGTACGTGGCTGGACACCGTGCTGGAGATGCCGTGGAATTCCCGCACCGACGACACCTTCGACATCGCCGGCGCCCGTGAGGTGCTCGACGCCGACCATTTCGGGCTCGACGAGGTCAAGGACCGCATCATCGAGTATCTGGCTGTGCGCCGCAGGCGTGCCGATCGCAACCTGGGAGTCGTCGGTGGGCGACGCAGCGGGGCGGTACTCGCGCTCGTAGGGCCGCCCGGGGTCGGCAAGACGTCGCTCGGTGAATCGGTGGCCAGGGCGATGGGACGCAAGTTTGTCCGCGTCTCGCTGGGTGGCGTGCGCGACGAAGCGGAGATCAGGGGGCACCGCCGGACCTATGTCGGGGCGTTGCCGGGTCGCATCGTGCGGGCCATCTCTGAGGCGGGCACGATGAACCCGGTTGTGCTGCTCGACGAGGTGGACAAGCTCGGCTCGGACTACCGCGGCGACCCGACAGCCGCGCTGCTGGAAGTGCTCGATCCGGCGCAGAACCACACGTTCCGCGATCACTATCTCGAAGTCGAGCTGGACCTGTCCGACGTCATGTTCCTGGCGACGGCCAACGTCCTTGACTCGATTCCCGCGCCACTGCTCGACCGGATGGAGCTCGTCTCCCTGGACGGGTACACCGAGGACGAGAAGGTCGCGATCGGCCGCGACCATCTGCTGCGGCGCCAGCTCGACCGGGCCGGACTGAGCCCGGAGGAGGTGCGCGTCGAGGACGGTGTGCTGCGCCGGATCGCCGGCGAGTACACCCGGGAGGCCGGAGTGCGGCAGCTGGAGCGTTCAATCGCCCGAATCCTGCGGAAGGTGACCACCCGGCTGGCGTTGAAGCAGCAGGCGCTACCGGTCCGCATCGGACCAGGTGACTTGCGGGACTACCTCGGTCAGCCCAAACACACTCCAGAGTCCGCGGAGCGAACGGCCGTGCCGGGCGTGGCGACCGGGCTCGCGGTGACCGGCGCCGGCGGCGATGTGTTGTTCGTGGAGGCCGCATTGGCGGACAAGGAGACCGGATCGACAGACGTCACCCTCACCGGGCAACTCGGCGACGTGATGAAGGAGTCTGCGCAGATTGCGCTGTCCTACTTACGCTCCCACGGGGCGGAGTTGAAGTTGCCAGTCGGTGACCTGGCCGAGCGTGGTGTGCACGTGCACGTTCCGGCCGGGGCGGTGCCCAAGGACGGACCTAGCGCCGGGATCACGATGACCACCGCGCTGGCTTCCCTGCTGTCGGGACGGCCGGTGCGCGCTGACGTCGCGATGACCGGTGAGGTATCGCTGACCGGGCGGGTACTGCCGATCGGCGGCGTGAAGCAGAAGTTGCTCGCCGCGCACCGGGCCGGGATCACCACGGTATTGCTGCCCCGGCGCAACGAACCCGACCTCGACGACGTGCCGGAGTCGGTACGCCAGGAGCTCACCGTGCAGCTGGTCGGCGACGTCCGCGAGGTACTCGAACTCGCCCTCGAATCGGCGACTCCGGCCACAGCCGCCGCCTGACAGATCCACCTCAGCTCTTGCGCAGGGCCTGCCCGACGAGTTCGGCGCAGGCCCTGGCGAGCGCTGGCGGTAGCTTTGAGGGATGGACGAGAACCGGGCCCGACGGGTCGCCGACGCGCTGCGCGATCGCGGGATCGACGCCCATCTGGCGAGGGTCGGTGTGTATCAGAGCGGGGTGCGTGTGTCGCTTCCCGATGGGCGGGAGGCGATGTGGGACTCCGATGGCACCGCGAGCCTCGAAGCCCAAGTGATGCGTGACGGTGTTCTCGTCGGCTTCGTACCCGTAATCGAAGGCTCGGAAGACTTCGATGAGTCTCAGGTGGTCGACGCTATCGCCAGAACCGACTACGAGCAGCCGATCGCGCGCCAGCATCGCATCGCACCGCCGCCCGCCCCTGCACTCCCGCCCGAAGGCGGCCTGTTCCGGCGTTTTCTCGACGGTTTCCGGTATCGATAGCAGCGGTGGAGAACCGGTGCTCCGCCGGGCGGACCGTGCGGTTTGCTCTCGCGTCGACCGAGGTATACCGATGCCGTGATTGAACACGCGAGTTCCTCGGAAGGGACCTGCACATGTCAGCTTCCACCACCCATCAGCGACTGCGGCACGCTCTGGAGGATGTCGACTTCCCAGCAGAAAAGGATCGGCTGGTCGACCAGGCGCTGGAAAACGATGCAGATGCGCAGACTGTCCGGGCGCTCCGGGCCATCCCGCCCGTCGAGTACAGAAGTCTGTCGGAAGTGCTGTCCTCCGTCTCGCTGGACGACGAGAAGGACGTGGTGCCGCCCGGCCAGCAGGCGCAGGCACGGCGTACGCACACCAAGCCCGGGCTGGCCGAGAGCGCCAAAAACCAGTCCCCGATCAACCCCATCGTCGAGGAGCTGGGTACGAACCGCGGAAGCTGACTTGGCAGTCTGTCGGGCGCTTCCGCCCATGTGCGGTATGCGTTGTGAGGGGATGTGACATGCGTTATCGGCAGTTGGGTGAATCCGGTCTCACGGTGTCGGTGATAGGCCTCGGAGGGAATAACTTCGGTGGTCGCATCGGTCTGGAGGAAACGCGTAGCGTCGTCGATGCTGCCCTCGACTGTGGCGTGACGCTCGTCGACACCGCCGACATCTACGGCAATCGCGGCGGATCAGAGGAGCTCCTGGGCCAGGTGCTGGCGGGCCGGCGAGAGCACGTCGTGCTAGCGACGAAGTTCGGCATGGACATGGGGAACGGGACAGTTGCGCGGGGATCGCGCAGTTACATACGACGCGCGGTGGAGGCAAGCCTTCGCCGTTTGCAGACCGACTACATCGACCTCTACCAGTACCATGTGCCTGATGGGGTCACTCCGCTGGAGGAGACACTCGCGACGCTTGATGATCTCATCACGGGCGGTAAAGTACGATATATCGGTTCATCGAACTTCGCCGGATGGCAGGTCGCCGATGCCGATTGGATTGCTCAGACCCAGCATCAGGCTCGGTTCGTGTCGGCGCAGAATCACTACAACCTCCTGGAACGTGACGCGGAACAGGAACTCATACCGTCCTGCGTGAATCGCGGAGTTGGCGTGTTGCCGTATTTCCCCCTGGCGAATGGACTGCTCACCGGCAAGTACAGTCGTGGACAGGCTGCACCTCCTGGGACGCGCTTGACCGGGCGTGAGTCGGAGTTGACAGATGACGTCTTCGACAAGCTCGAAGCGCTGGAGCGGTTTGGTGCGGAGCACGGACATTCGCTGCTGGAGGTCGCAATCGCCGGATTGGCGGCCATGCCTGGGATTGCTTCGGTCATCGCGGGCGCGACGAAACCCGAACAGGTCCGAGCCAATGCCGCCGCCGGTGACTGGGAATTGTCGCCGGACCATCTCGCCAAGCTTCGGTCGGCGCTGAGCTGAATCCAGCGGCGCGACTGACCGCCCGACCCGGGTCTCGGCCGCCGAGGCGGCTGCGCCGTCTTCCGCGGCTGGCCCACACCGAGATGGCAGCACCGGCGGCCCATAGCTGCCCGTTGACACGCTTGCTTAGCGAAGCCTAACCTCATAACACCAAAGAGTGAGGTGAGGCTAACATGCTACCCACAGTGGTGATCAAGCTCCGCGGAGGTGCAGTCCTCCTGGTTTCCACTGCGTTTCTGATAGCTGGCTGTAGCAGGCCAGGACCGCCTGCCCAACCGGCCCCCCCAGCGACCGCCGTATCGATCGCTCTGTCGGACGCCGGCTGCGAGCCGCAACCGGCAAGCGTGCCTGCGGGTCCGGTGACATTCAGGATCACCAACTCCGGATCGCGCTTTGTCACCGAAGTAGAGCTGTTGCGCGAGAGCAGGATTCTGGGTGAGAAGGAGGGTGTCACGCCGGGCTTGTCCGGTAGTTTCTCGCTGCGCCTCGACGATGGCGGCGCCTACCGCATTCACTGCGCCGGCGGCGCAGTGAACAGCTGGCCCTTCACCGTCACGGGTGGCTCCGGGCAGCCGGGTACCGCGCCCGAAAACGCTTCGTTGGTCGCCGCGACCAAGGGCTATCACGATTACGTCGTCGCCGAGGTAGACCAATTGGCGACCGCCATCAAGCAGTTCACGGATGCAGTACGCGCCGGCGATATGAACAAGGCCAAGCAGACGTTTCCGCTGGCGCGCGTGCACTACGAGAGCATCGAGCCGGTGGCCGCGAGTTTCGGCGACCTGGACCCGAGCATCGATGCCCGCATCGACGACGTCGACAACCCCGCCGACTGGACCGGCTTCCACCGCATCGAGAAGGCAATGTGGCAGGACAAGACGCTTGATGGGATGAGTCCGATGGCTGACAAGCTTGACGCCGACATGATCACGCTCAAGTCGAAGGTGGCTGGCGAAACATACCAGACGGCTCAGCTGGCCAACGGTGCCGTCGAGCTGCTCAACGAGGTCTCAACAAAGAAGGTGACAGGGGAGGAGGACCGGTACTCGCACACCGACCTGTGGGATTTCGCGGCCAACGTCGACGGCGCACGCAAGTGTTTTGAGCTGCTCAAGCCTGCACTGGCGGCCAAGGACCCGGATCTTGCTCGACGGCTGGAGGGACGCTTCACCGACGTGGCGGACAAGCTGTCGACGCACCGCCAGGGCGATGCCTACGTCGACTACAGCACAGTTCCCGAAGACCAGCGGCGCGGGCTTGCCGACGCGGTGAACGCGCTGGCCGAGCCGTTGTCCAGGGTCGCCGGGTTGGTGGTCTGACATGGAGCCCACCTCGGCTCGTCCGATTGGCGGCTGCGGTGCGGTGTCGCGGCGCCGCCTGCTGGGCGGTGTTGCCGGGCTCGGGTTCCTCGGCGCCTCCGGTACCGGGCTCACGAGCTGCGCGCGCGCCACCGACACCGCTGGTACCGCCCAGCAGGCCATGGCGTTCTACGGCAGTCACCAGGCCGGGATTACCACTGATGTGCAGGACCGGTTGGCTTTCGCTGCTTTCGACGTCACGGCCACTCGCCGCGAGGACCTCGTGGACATGCTCAAGACGTGGACCGCAGCGGCGGAGGCGATGAGCCGGGGCGTCATGGTTCCCGGCGACTCGCACGCCGGAGCGGTGCCTCCGGCTGATACCGGCGAGGCGGTGGGGCTGTCTCCTGCTCGGCTGACTGTCACCATCGGATTCGGACCAGCGCTGTTCGACGGACGGTTCGGGTTGGCGCCCCGGCGCCCGGCGGCGTTCGCCGCGCTTCCGGCCCTGCCCGGTGAGACCCTCGACCCGGCCTGCTGCGGAGGCGACATCGCCGTCCAGGCCTGCGCCGACGACCCGCAGGTCGCGTTTCACGCGGTTCGCAACCTCGCCCGGCTGGGACGCGGCGCAGTGGTCACCCGGTGGACGCAGCTCGGCTTCGGTCGCACCTCCGTCACCGGTACGAGGCAGGAAACGCCCCGCAACCTGATGGGATTTAAAGACGGCACCCGCAACATCCGCAGCGACGACTCGGCGGCCCTGACCAAATACGTGTGGGTCGGCGCTGAGGCGGGGCAGGACTGGATGCGCGGCGGGAGCTACCTGGTGGCGCGCCGAATCCGGATGTTCATCGAGACCTGGGACCGGGACGTGCTCAGCGATCAGGAGGCGGTGTTCGGCCGCGCGAAGTACACCGGCGCCCCGCTCACCGGCAAAGGCGAGTTCGACAACCCCGACTTCGCGGACCGCACTGCCGACGGCGAGTTGGCTATCCCGGACAACGCGCACATCCGGCTAGCAGCGTTCGAGGCCAACGATGGCGTGCGGATCCTGCGCCGCGGGTACTCCTTCACCGATGGCATTGACGCGCGGACCGGCACGCTTGACGCCGGCCTATTTTTCATCAGCTTCCAGAGGGACCCTGCACAGTTCGTCACGCTGCAGCGCAAGCTTGGGAAACACGATGCGCTCAACGAGTACATCCGCCATGTCGGTTCCGCGCTGTTCGCCTGCCCGCAGGGTGTCGCGGATGCATCGGGGTATTGGGGGCGTGCGCTGTTCGAGGGTTGACCGGCCCGTTGCGGAGCACTCACAAGCTGCACTCAGGCCACTCTCAGGTTGCGGCGGTGTACTCGAGGGAGACGAACTGTCCCGAGCTCCCGGAGAGGGGGGGCCGTGAGCGAGGTCGACCGTCCGGGCGGCTACTGGCCCTCGCAGGTTTCTCCGCCCCCGAGAAGGCATCCGCTGCGCCTGGTGGTTGTCCTGCTCGTCGCGGCGATGTTGTCTGCAGTAGCGCTCGGCGTGGGTCGGGCCGCCTGGCAGGCGGCTTTCACTATGCCGTTGGTGTCGTCGCTGCGGGCGCCGTCAGCAGTCTCTCCACCGTGGGCGCGCTCGACGATCTCGCCACCGGCCAGCCTGTCCGGTGGGTTGAGCGGGTCGGCGGATCTCTCGGCGCTATTGGCCCGGGTCGCTCCGGGTTTGGTGGACATCAATACTCAGCTGGGCTACCAGAACGGCGAGGGCGCCGGCACCGGAATCGTGCTCAGCCCCTCCGGTGAGGTGCTGACCAACAACCACGTGATCAGCGGTGCCACCAACATCACTGTGACCGACATCGGCAACGGCCAGACCTACCCGGCAACGGTGGTGGGCTACGACCGCAATCATGACGTCGCCGTGCTCCAGATGCAGGGTGCCTCTGGTTTGCAGACCGCCTCGATCGGAGACTCAGACGCGGTCGCAGTCGGGGATGAAATCGCGGCGATCGGCAACGCCGGTGGCGTCGGCGGTACCCCGAGCATCGCAGGAGGCACGGTGTCCGCCCTCGATCAGGCCGTCACCGTTAGCGACGACACAACCGGAAGCAGCGAGCAGCTCTCCGGGCTGATCCAGGTCGCGGCCGACGTGCAGCCTGGTGACTCCGGTGGCCCGTTGGTCAACACCGCTGGACAGGTCGTCGGTGTCGACACCGCGGGCTCTGCCGGGTCCCGGTCGCAGTCCTCCGGCGGCGAGGGAATGGCGATCCCGATCAACGACGCGATCGCGATCAGTAAGCAGATCGATAGCGGTACCAGCTCCGCGAACGTCCACATCGGACCGACCGGCATTCTCGGCATCATGGTGCGGGAGCCGACTGCAAACGCAGGGCACAACGGAGTGAGAAGCCGGTACGGCGCTACTGTTCCTGGCGTCCTCGTTGCGGGGGTCACTCCTGGCTCGCCGAGTGAACAATCCGGGCTGGCGGCCGGGGACGTCATTATGTCGTTGGACGGAGCGGCGGTCGATTCGCCCACGACGCTCACCACGTTGCTGACCAGCCATCACCCCGGAGACCTGGTGCGCGTGGCGTGGGCGGACCAGTCCGGTCAGCAGCAGAATGCGGCGGTGCGGCTGGCGGCCGGCCCACCAAGCTGATGGGGCGCCATCCAAATCTCGGTTACCGGAAGTATGCCTGCAGTTAATGTCGATTAAGCCTATCGACAGATTCTGGCCATCGGACCGGCATAGCGTTGAAGCCACTTGTATCAATGTTGTGCCGGAGCTGGCTGGGGGCACGCTTGATGAGCAGTTCGGGGACGAGGCGTCGGTGGCGGATCATAGTGGGAGGTGTTCTGGCCGCCACTCTCGCACTGGGAGGAACCGCGCTGGCCGGGGGACTACAACACGCCGGCCCAGGAAGCGACGGCACTGCCGTGACCTCGATCGGCTACCGGGTCACTCCAGCCGGGAAGCAGACCGCCCTCGGTGATCTTCCATTGGGTGCTGTGAGCTCACCCGACGGCCGCTGGTTGGTGGTCAGCAACGATGGGCAGGGCGCCCAGTCCCTGCAAGTCATTGACACCGCGGCCAGCAAGGTGACTCAGACGCTGTCTTACCCGGCACCCAAGGCGTTGTTCGTCGGCTTGGCCTTCGCCCCGGACGGGAGAACGCTGTACGCCAGCGGCGGCGGCAACAACCTCATCCGCCGGTACGCGGTGAACGGCGGCACGCTCACAGAAGGCACGCCACTACCGCTGCCGACCACTCAACCGGCCGGGACGAAGATCAAACCGCTACCGGCAGGCATCGCGTTGACACCCGACGGGCACCGGCTGCTCGTCGCCGACCAGCAGGCTGACGCGTTGTCGGTCGTAGACCTGGCGACCGGTACGGTGCACACTGCCGCCGCTGGGCACCGTCCCTACGCCGTGGTGGCTTCGGTCGACGGGCACAGCGCCTACGTCACCGACCAGGGCTCCAACACGGTCTCGGTGCTGGACCTCACCGGCCCGGAACCGGCCGAGCAAAAGACCATCACCGTCGGCACCCACCCCAATAAGGCGGTGGCCTCAGCCGACGGGCGCACTCTGTATGTCGCCAACGGCGACTCCGATGAGATCAGCGTGATCGACGCCGCCTCGACGGCGGTGACGCGCAGCATCAGCCTCGCCCCATACCGGGATGCGCAGGTCGGCAGCAGCCCCGATGCGCTGACGTTGTCCCGGGACGGGCGCACCCTGTACGTCGCCAACGCCGGCAACAACGACGTCGCCGTCATCGACCTGGCATCCGGACAGGTCAACGGCCTCATCCCGACCGGCTGGTATCCCACCGCGCTGGTCGCCACCGATCGGGCGCTGTTCATTACCAACGGAAAGGGCCTGGGCGCGGGTCCCAACGGCGGACCAGGCCACCCCAACCCGTACGAGGTCAAGACACCCACAGCCGAGCGGTACGTGGGCTCGATGATGGTCGGCACACTCTCCACGGTCCAGATCCCCGTCCGAAGGGATCAGCTGCGGGAGTGGACCGCGCAGGTTGCACGCAACGACGGATTCGGCGCGAACGGCGACGTCCGCGCCGGGGGTCACGCATCGACCATCGTGCCGCGCCATGTGGGAGAGCGCAGCCCCATCCAGCATGTGATCTACGTGGTCAAGGAGAACCGGACCTACGACCAGGTATTCGGCAGTTTGGGCAAGGGCAACGGCGATCCCAAGCTGAACCTCTTCGGCGCGGAGTCCGCACCCAACGCCCGGGCGCTGGAACGCGAGTACGTAACTCTGGACAATTTCTATGCTGATGCGGAGATCAGCGCGCAGGGTTGGAACTGGACCGTCGCGGCCAACTCGAACTCCTACTCCGAGCAGCTGTGGCCAGCAAACTACTCCGGTCGGGGCGCTCCCTACCCGTCGGAGAGCGGCGATCCGGCCACTGCCCCGAACCGCGATCCGAGCCAGGCATACATCTGGGATCGCCTAGCCGCGGCCAAGATCTCCTTCCGTAACTACGGTTTCTACGTCGACACCGAACCCGACGGCAGCTCCAAGGCCACCGATCCGCTGCTCGACTTCAACACCGACCACACGTTCCGTGGCTTCGACCTGTCCTGCCCGGACAGCCCGAGCAGCTTCACCCCGCGCGCCGCGAACTGCGGCTCGCCCCGGTTCACCGAGTGGAAGAAGGAGTTCGACGGCTACGCCAGGAGCGATAACCTGCCCACCGTCGAACTTCTCCGGCTGCCCAACGACCACAACGCAGGCACCAAGCGCGGCGCCCCCACCCCTCGGGCGTACATCGCCGACAACGATTGGGCACTCGGCCAGGTCGTGGACGCCGTATCGCACTCGAAGTACTGGGCCAGCACCGCCATTTTCGTCACCGAGGACGACGCCCAGGACGGGCCGGACCATGTCGACGCGCACCGCACCGTGGCCGAGGTGATCAGCCCGTACACCAGGACGGGCCGGGTCGACTCCACCTTCTATAGCACCGCTTCGATGCTGCGGACCATGGAGCTCATCGTGGGCCTGCGCCCGCTGACCCAGTTCGACGCCTACGCCACCCCGATGCTCGCCGTCTTCAGCGCTAAACCGGACCTCAACCCCTATGCGGCGACCAAGCCCACTCAAGACCTTCATGAGGTCAACCCGGTCAACGCCCCGTTCTCGGCCCAATCCGAGGTCGAGGACCTCACCAAGGAGGACCGGATCAACATGGCAGAGTTCAACGAGGCGATCTGGGCCAGCGTGAAGGGTGCCAACACCTCCATGCCCGCTGCTCAGCACACTGTGTTCCCCGCCCCAGCCGACGAGCAAGCCGCCGACGGTCACTAGTCAGCCCTGTGTACGGGTGCCGGTGGCCGGGTCGAGGATGAGATTGCCAGCGCGGTGGTGTGGAAAGTCGAACATGCCGGTGAGCGGCCGGGCGAGGGAGTCGAAGGAGCCGCCGCCTAGGCGTTGTCCGGACAGCCAGTTGTCTTCGACGAAGCGCAGGATCGAGGTCTGATCGGTGACCGTGTGGTCGATGAAGTTCTGCTTGGCGAATGGGGAGATCACCAGTAGCGGCAGCCGCGGCCCGTAACCGCAGCGGTCCGGGAAACCAGCGAGCGGCGTCGCGGTCGATCCGCAGACTCCCGATGCGGTAAGTGCGTCCTGCGGCGACTGGCTGGGGTTGACGTTCGGGCTGGGCTGGTGGTCGTACCAGCCGTCGGAGTCGTCGTAGGCAATGACGACGGCCGTGGAGCGCCACTGCGTCGACCGCTGCAGCGCGTTGATGGTGTCGACGAGGAAATGTTGCTCATCGAGCGGGTCGGAGTAGCCGGCGTGACCGTCCTGAAACTTGGCGGCCTTGAGAAATGACACCGCAGGCAGGTTGCCGGCCTGCAGCGCGGTGGTGAAGTCGGTCAGATCGTACTGGTGGTGGGCCGCGTCGGTGTGCCCGATGGCGGCTGCGGAGGACGGCGGCAGGTGATGCGGGTTCGCCGTCGAGGCGTAGTACTGAAACGGCTCGTGGTGCGCGCTGTAGTCATCCACCGAGGCTCCACCGATGTTGGTGTGGGAACTCGCGCAGGCCGCTTTCCTCCCGGTGGCCGGATTCGCCAGCGTGGTGGGCCGGAAGCCGCCCTGGAAGAAGCCCCAACTCACTTTCTTCGCGCTGAGCAGGTCACCGACGTTGGGACCGCTCATCGCCACCATGGTGCCGGCCGAACAATCGTCGAAGGTCGGATCCAGGTCACCGATGATGGTGCCGCCGGCCACCACGTTGCTCACCGAGGTCGGCGTCGCGCCGTGGGTTTGCCCAGCGACCAGATTGAGCGCCCCGGGTGTGGATGGACCGAACACCGTGTCGTAACTGTTGTCGCTCATGGCGAAGTGCTGGGCGTAGTTCCACAGCGCGGTGACGGTATTGCCGTCGTAGTAATCCATGACCAGTCCCGGTTTGCCGATGTCCGGGGGTGCGCAGGACGCGGTCTGGGTGTTCTCGACGAACTTGTCCATCTTTGTTCCGTCGAACGCCTTCTGCTCCGGGGTGTAGTCGTGGTCCTGGTCGCAGGTCAGTGCCTCGGATCTGTCCAGCCGTACGGGATTGGCGGCGTTGGGGTTGTGAGTGAGCAGCGCCGGCGTGAGGCCGTTGACTGGGGGAGTGCGCGGCGCAGCGCGAAAGGTGGGTTCGCCGGCAGGGTTGGCCGCGTTCGGGTAGGTGGCGAAGTAGTGGTCAAACGACACGTTCTCCTGGAAGATCACGACGAGGTGCTCGATCGGCGTGGCTGTGCTCTGCCTGTCGTGGTCCGTTGCACCCACTGCGGCCGGGACGGCCGAGAGAAGGGCGGCGGCAATAGCCGCCGCTGCAGCCATGACGGGCAGCCGGGTCTTGCCTCTGGTCACGTCGCGCTCCTCGATGGGTGACCACGGGATCGAAGGTCCCCCGAATGAGACGCGTCGGATATGACCGTTCATATAACGGCACCTAAACGGACGGCGAACGGCGGAAGTGCACTCGCCGGTTACTTAACTGGACCACACTGGGGACTCCAGTACCGTGAAGGTCGGAGGTGACCTGGGTGTCCTCCCCACCGAACCTGCTCACGTCTCGCTTTGGGGACGGCCTGGCGGCCGGTCCCGACCTAGCGGCGGCGGCCGAATCCGCCGTCACACAGGCGCTGGCCCCGCTGCACGGGCAGCGCCCTGATTTGCTGTGCGTGTTCGTCTGCGGTGACGATCCGGCAATGGTCGAGTTGGCGGGCACCCGCGCCATGGCGTTGGCTGGAGCCCGCACAACCCTGGGTAGTAGCGCTGGTGGTGTGATCGGCGCCGGCCGAGGGGTCGAAGGCGGACCCGCGGTGAGTGCGTTCGCGGCATGCTTGCCGGGGGTCAGGTGCACTCCACTGCACCTGGAGCTGATACGCACCCTTGACGGTGCGGCGGTTACCGGGATGCCAGACCGGCGTGACGACGACGCCGTTGCGGTGCTGCTCGCCGATCCCTTCACCTTCCCGGTCGCGGATTTCGTGCAGCGCTCCCACGACGATCTCAATGGTCTGCCATTGATCGGTGGCATCGCCAGCGGTCCTCGCGGTGGCGAATCGGCACGGCTGTTCCTCGACGGGCACAGCGTGCCGGCTGGCGCGGTAGGAGTGGTGCTCGGCGGTCCCCTAGCGGCCCGCATGGTGGTCAGCCAGGGCTGTCGCCCCTTCGGACCCCCCATGATCGTCACCAAGGCCGAGGGCAACGTGCTGCTGGAGCTGGCCGGTATGCCGGCTCTGGCCAAGCTCGAGCAGATCGTCGGCGGACTCACCGCTGAGGATCGGCCGGCCGCGGTGCGGGGCCTGCAGATCGGCGTGGCGATGGATGAGTACGCCGAGCAGCATGAGCGAGGCGATTTCCTGATCCGCGGGGTCGTGGGTGCCGACCCACGGCGAGGAGCGATCGCCATCGGAGAGGCCGTGGACGTGGGTCGGACCGTCCGCTTCCAGGTGCGTGACGCGTCCGCCGCCGACGAGGACCTCAAAGAACTGTTCAGCCGATTTCGCGCGGAGGCCGGTCCGGTGGGCGGTGCGCTGCTGTTCTCCTGCAACGGACGTGGCCGGACAATGTTCCCCAGCGCCGATCACGACGTGCTGGCAGTGCGTGCCGGCCTCGATACCACGGGTGTGGCCGGGTTCTTCGCGGCCGGGGAGATCGGCCCGGTCGCGGGCCGGAACTACCTGCACGGGTTCACCGCATCAATCCTCGTGTTCGGCGCCGACAACGCGTGACCGGCCGCACGGTGCCGAACGGCCGTTAGGTGGGCGCAGTACTCGGTGCGTGCGGTGACGCTGATGTCGGCTTGGTCGGTGAACAGGCCGTCGAGACCGGCTTGCAGATAGGTGATCTGTTCGTCGATTGCCCGCCCGTACTCGGCAGGTGCCGCTGAGGTCTGGTAGTCGACCGGCAAGAAGGTGTTTTCGGCACGGAATGTGTAGGGATGCACGATCAGGTCCGCGTCGTGGGCATCGTCGACCAACGTGGTCGGGCTGCCCAGCCTGCCGTCGGCCCTGCGGGGGATGATCTGCAGCTTGTCCGGCCCGATTCCCTGGGCGTAGCGCGCGACGCCCAGCAGGCCCGCTGGGGTGGACAAGTCAGCGTAGGTCGGTCCCCAGCCGGCTGCCACGGTGTCGAACGGCGCGCCGGAGGCCGCCAGCAACTGGACCGCCTTCGTCCGCAGGCCGGCCGCGCGCAACTGCTTGAGGTTGGTCACCTCGAAGGACTGCACGAACACCGGGGCGTCGGGCTGATTGAGGCGATTGCGCCGCAGGCAGTCCAACAGCCGAGGTTCCAACGCCAGGCCGGCATTGCGAAAGAACGTGGGGTGCTTGGTCTCCGGGTAGACGCCCAGCCTCCGGTGCAGCTCCTCGGACAGTTGGGCCCGAAGGTCCAGCACCTCCTGGAAGGTGGGAATTTCGTACCGTTTGTTGAACAGGGTGACGTGTTGGCGGATCTGCGGCAACCGCTCCACCGCGCGCAGCGTCTTGAG
>JAODNG010000423.1 GCA_025465385.1 Pseudonocardiales bacterium | reverse complement strand
GCGGCGTAGTGCCCGTGCGTAGTCCTGGGGCATGACCCTGACCAGCAGGCGCAGCGTGTCGTCCCAGTGGTCGAGGGCGCAACGGGCGGTGGGGGAGTCGGTGCGGGCCAGGTGTTCGGCGACGAGTTCATAGACGTCGTGGACTTCATCGGGATCCTCGATTCGGCCGAGGACGACCAGGTCGTGGTTGCAGTGGTCGGCGAATCGCCGGTCGGAGTCGAGGACGTAGGCGATGCCACCACTCATCCCAGCCGCGAAGTTGTGGCCGGTGTTGCCGAGGATTACGACCCGCCCGCCTGTCATGTACTCGCATCCGTGGTCGCCGACTCCTTCGACTACGGCCCGGGCGCCCGAGTTGCGCACAGCGAACCGCTCCCCGGCGCTCCCGCGGAAGAACGCCTTGCCGCTGGTGGCCCCGTAGAGCACGGTGTTGCCGGCGATGACCGCGGGTGCCTGGCCGAATCCGGCGTCCGCGGGTGGCCGCACGGCGAGCACGCCGCCGCTGAGTCCTTTCCCGACGTAGTCGTTGGCTTCGCCAATCAGGGAGAACTCGACACCGGGCGCCAACCACGCGCCGAAGCTTTGCCCCGCGGAGCCGGTGAACTCCACCCGGATGGTTCCCTCGGGCAGGCCGTGTTGGCCGTGGCGCCGGCTGATGGCACTGGAGAGCAGCCCGCCGACGGCGCGCTGGGAGTTGTCGATCTGTCGGCGCAGCCGCACGGGTGTCGCCGCATCCAGGGCGGGGCGGGCGGCGTGCACGAGGTCGTAATCCCGCGCGGTGAGTACCGGGCGTTGAGTCCGGCTGCGTCGCCGGTCCTCGCCGGCTGCCGCGGGCATCACCAACAGGTCCGATAGATCCAGCGAACGGGCTCGCCCACCGCGCTCGGGATCGAGCTCGAGCATGTCGACGCGGCCGATCAGCTCGTCGAACCTGCTGAGCCCCAGCTGCGACATCAGGTGCCGGACCTCGTCGGCGACGGCGAAGAAGTAGGAGATGACGTGTTCGGGTGTTCCGGCGAACCGCCGACGCAGCTGTTCGTCCTGGGTCGCGATGCCGACCGGGCAGGTGTTGAGATGGCAGACCCGCATCATGATGCAGCCGGTGGCAATCAGTGGGGCGGTGGAGAAGGTCATCTCGTCGGCGCCGAGCAATCCGGCCAGGACGACGTCGCGGCCGGTCTTGAGCTGGCCGTCGACCTCGAGTGACACTCGGGAGCGCAGACCGGCCTCGACGAGCACCTGTTGGGTCTCGGCGAGCCCCAGCTCCCAGGGCACGCCGGCATGTTTGATCGAGGACAGTGGCGAGGACCCGGTGCCACCCTCGGCTCCGGCGATGGTGACCCGGTCGGCGTTGGCCTTGACACAACCGGCGGCGACGGTGCCGACGCCGACCTGGGAGACCAGCTTCACCGAGACCCGGGCCGCGTCGTTGGCACAGCGCAGATCGAAGATCAACTGCTTGAGGTCCTCGATGGAGTAGATGTCGTGGTGTGGCGGCGGGGAGATCAGTTCGACGCCTGGTGTGGCGTAGCGCAGCGCGGCGATGTAATCGGTGACCTTGTGGCCTGGGAGTTGGCCGCCTTCCCCGGGCTTGGAACCCTGAGCGATCTTGATTTGCAGCTCGTCGGCGTTGGCCAGGTACTCGGAGGTCACGCCGAATCGGGCGGAGGCGACCTGCTTGATCGCCGAGCGGGTCCCGTGGTCGGGGCCGGTGTAGCGGCGGCGGTCCTCCCCGCCTTCGCCGGTGTTGGATCGGCCGCCGATGCGGTTCATCGCCGCGGCGAGCGTCTCGTGTGCTTCCGGCGAGAGCGATCCGAGGCTCATGGCCCCGGTTGCGAAGCGGCGCACGATCTCGGTGGCCGGTTCGACCTGGTCCAGCGGCAGCGGTCGCTGGACGCGGCGAGGTCGTAGCTGGCCGCGCAGCGTCGCACGGCGAGTGTCGGCGTCGGCGGCACGGGCGAAGTCGGCGTAGTCCTCCCGGCGCTGGGCGGGGGTGGATGAGCCCGTGCTGGTCAGACCGGAGGCATGTTGGAGCAGGGGGACGGTGCGCGGGTTCCACAGGTGCAATTCGCCCTCGCGGTTCCACCGATAGCGTCCTCCGACGGGAAGCTCCGACCGGGTGCGGTCAGGGAAGGCGCGGGCGTGCTGGGCCAACACCTCCTCGGCCAGTTCGCGCTCCCCCATTCCGCCGATGCGACTGGGTGTGCCGGGGAAGTGGCGCTCCACGAGGTCGGGGTCGAGCCCGACGGCCTCAAACATCTGCGCGCCGACGTAGGAGGCGATGGTGGAGATGCCCCGCCGCGACAGGATCTTCAGCAGACCCGCTCGCAGCGCGGCGAGCAGACGAGGTTCAACGTCCTCGGCGGGCACGTCGATTTCGCCGTCCCGGACCAGTTCCGCCGCCGTGTCGAACAGCAGGTAAGGATTGACCGCGGCTGCCCCGTAGCCGAGCAGGCAGGCAACGTGGTGCACCTCCCGCACCTCGCCGGACTCCACGACGATCCCCGCGTCGAGCCGGATCTCCTCGTCGACGAGGTGATGGTGAATCGAGGCGGTGGCCAGCAGCGCCGGTATCGGTGCCCGTTCCAGGCCGGCGAGCCGGTCGGAGACGACCAAGAGCCTGACACCGGACCGCACCGCCTCGGCGGCGTTGGCGCGCAGGCTGCGCAGTGCCTCGCCGAGCCCGTCCGCGCCGTCGGCCACGGGCCAGGTGGCGTCGAGGATGAAAGTCAGTGGGGTGTCGTCAGCTCCGTGCCAGGCGCGCAGCGCGGCGAGATCTTGATCGCACAGCAGCGGGTCGTCGAGGACGATCTCCCGGTGGCCGTCCGGGCCCAGGTCGAGCAGGTTGGGCCGGGGACCGAGGCGGGATCGCAGGCTCATCACGATGCTTTCGCGGACCGGGTCGATGGCGGGGTTGGTGACCTGGGCGAAGCGCTGCACGAAGTAGTCGAACAGCGGCCGGCTCGTCCGGGAAAGGACCGCTAACGGGGTGTCGTCACCCATGGACCCGTTGGGTTCCTTGGCTCCGGAGACCATCGGCCCGACGATGTCGGTGAGGTCCTCCTGGGTGTAGCCGAACAGCAGTTGCCCCCGCCAAAGCGGCTCCTGGGTTGCCGGCTTCCTTGGCGGGGTGGGCAGGTCGGTGAGTGTCATGTCGCGGTCGCTAACCCAGTCGCGGTAGGGGTGCGCGGTCGCGATGTGGTTCTCCATCTGGCCGTCTGTGCTGACCTGACCGGTCTCGATGTCGACGACGAGCAGTTTTCCCGGTTGCAACCGCCCCTTGCGCCGCACCTGTGAGGACTCGACGTGCAGGGTGCCAGCTTCCGAGGCGAGCACCAGCCATCCATCATGTGTGATGGCCCAACGGCCCGGCCGCAGTCCGTTACGGTCGAGGCACGCCCCGGCCAGCCGCCCGTCGGTAAAGGCCAGGAGGGCGGGCCCGTCCCAGGGTTCCATGACCGATTCGGCCCAGGTGTAGAACGCACGCAGTGGTTCGGGCAGGTCGGGACGGCGCTCATATGCCTCGGGCAGCAGTGTCATCACCGCGCGGGGCAGCGGGCAGCCGCCGCGCACCATCAACTCGAGCAACGCGTCCAACGATGCGGAATCCGACAGGTCAGGTTCCAGCACGGGCGTCAGATCGGCCAGATCCACCTCGGTCAACAGCCCGCCGAGGCGGGACTGGCGCGCCAGCATCCAGTTGCGGTTGCCGTCGAGAGTGTTGACCTCGCCGTTGTGGCAGACCAGGTGATAGGGCTGGGCGAGTTCCCAGCTGGGTGCGGTGTTGGTGGAAAAGCGGGCGTGGACCAGCGCGACCTTCGTGGCGCAGCGCGGGTCGCGCAGGTCAGGGTAGAAGCCGCGTAACTGGGACGCGGTCAGCATTCCCTTATAGACGAGGGTGCGCGAGGAACAGCTCATCACCGCGATGCGGCCGCGCTGTTCGCGGGCCAGCACCCGCCCCAGGACGTAGAGCCGCCGCTCGAAATCCTCGGCGTCGAACCCGTCGGCGTCGAAGTCCCCAGGGTCGCACTGCCCCGCGTCGCCGGGCTCCGCGCAGAGGAACAATTGCCGTACCAGAGGGGCGCAGTTTCGGGCTGCGCGGCCCGCGTGTGAGGGCTCCACCGGGACGTCGCGCCACCCCAATACCCGCTGGCCTCGTGCGGCGACGATGTCGGCCACCGTCGACTCGAGCCGCTCGAGGCAAAGGGTGTCGGTGGACAGGAAGCAGACGGCGACGCCGTAATGACCGGGCGGCGGCAGGGGGAATCC
>JAODNG010000032.1 GCA_025465385.1 Pseudonocardiales bacterium | reverse complement strand
CACGGCCAGGCTCACCGTCACGACGACCTGCGGGCGTTCCCCACCTTCGGTGGGTAGGTCACCAGCGCCCAACGCGCGATGGGCCAGTTCAACCAGTGCGTCGGCGTCGCGCTGCGCGGCGGTGCGCAGGTCGATCTCGGTGTCTCTGACCGGGCGGGGCGCGGCTAGCGGGCTTAGTGCCGCGCGGACGATCTCGGCAGCTTCCCGGTCGAGCCATCCGGCCAGCTCATAGCCGCCGTCGCGGTCCCTAAAGCTGAGGTGCCGCCGGGTGTCGGGAGTGTCGTTGGGGCGCCGACCGTCCTGATCCAAATAGCCGAGGATCCGCTTGCCTAGCGTCTCCAGTTGCCCGGCATCGAGCGTGCGGGCGTGGTGGGCCAGCTCGGCTTCGACCTCGGTGCGGATCGGCGCCCCGAGATGTGGGGGGATGCGAGCCAGGATCGAGCGGACCACCTTGACGTCGGCGGCTCCGATCGCGTGCTCGGCGACTGCGGCCGCGGTGGCGGGGAGTTTCGGTTCGACGGGCGCGCCGTTGAGTCCCCGACTGGGGAGCACATCGGTGGCGGCGGCAATCCGGGCCCGGGCCTCACCTTGCGGGACTCGCGCCACCGCCCGCACCAGATCCGCTGTCGTGCGGTATCCCAAGCCACCGGCCATATCCCGGGAATCGATTTCGGCAACCACCGCCAGCATCTGCGCCCAGGTCGAATGCAAACGGGTTTCCAACGCACCCAGCTCAGCGACCAATGCCGCATCGCTGGACTGCCAAGCCGTCGCCGTCGACATGCCGCAATTCTACAACGAGGCACTGACAAACCCGGCTGCGATGTCTGGAGCCCAGACGCAGGAGCCGAGGAAAATCATTCGCGGTCAGCGAACGCCATAAACACCCCGGCACTGTTCCGGCCGCACTGATCAGAATGCTTCGTCAAGCGTTGGATGATTTTGCGGATGGGCCGAGCTGGTACCGGTAGGGATGCCCCGTCGGGTGCCATTTCCTGCTGCTCGGGTTCGTCACCGGCGCCAGGTGAACATGGGTGTCTCGATCAGGACTGCTCCCGAACACCCCGGTACTGTTCCGCCGCGCTGAACGGGATGCTTCGTCGAGCGCCGGGATGCTTTCGGGTCTCGACATGCTGTAGCCGCCGGGACGCCGCACCACTTCGACGAAAGCCAGGTCCTGCCACGGGAAGTCAAAACTTGCAGCGGCGCTTCAGCTGCACCCGCACACCCGCACCGTCGAGCACCAGGCGTCGACGGAACCAGGCGAGCGACCACCCATACCAGCCAAACCACAACGACCCGCTCCCGACGAGCGCAATGACCACCTTTTCCCCACCACGGCTCGGCCGGAACTAACACCGCGAGAAGAGCCATAGTCAGTCACCCGTGGATGAGCCGGCACGAAGACCAGCGGTTCGGTGATCACAGGTCCTTCCCGCACTCGACGGCGGTGGTGTGGGCGAGGAAGGTAGCACGCCGATTAGGCGGTAATACCCCGCCTACCGGTTGACCCTGCCCACACCGGGGAGTACGGATCCCGACGAGCCGACGTCCGGAGCACCAGTCGAGCGGGCCTGGCAGTCGTAGAGAACTCCGCTGCGATCGGCGGCGCCGGCAGCGTTGGCGCTGGCTGGAGCCGCACCGCCGTAGGAAGCAGGGTTGACGGCAGCGCAGTGCTGTTGCACCCACTGGGTACGCATGGCCGACACCCCGCCTTGGGTGCCTCTGCCACCCGGACCACGACCGCCGAGATCATGATCACCGAAGTCACGGCCACCAGGGCCACGGCCGCTGATCAGGACGAATCGCAGCTGGCCCTGCTGAAGCCACCGGGTGAGCGTGGCGACCGTTGGAACTGGGTCTTGGCCACTGAAGCCACCCATCCCGACGATCATGGCGTCACTGTGGATGAGGTAGGCCTCGGCGGCCATCGCGCCGCCGTCGACCGCCAGCGTGATTCGGGAACCCGCAGAGTTGGCCTGAGCGTAAGCCAAGATCTTGTTCTGCTCAGCGGTGAGATCTCCCCGCGTAGCGCCCCGAAACTGTGCAGGCACACCCCGAGGCCGATCGACCCGCCCGCCACCGAGTCCAGAGCTGGGCGGCGGCCCAGCCTGCGCCATCGCGCCACCATTGGCCGCTACCGCGGTGGCGGTCGACCACACCGCTGGAGCGGCTAGCAAGGTGATGACCGCCAGCGCGCCGGCCATCCGGGACATCGTGTAGCTCGTCCCCTTCGCCGAGAGCCTGCCTGCAACCAGCAACACGACCGCGACAACCGCGGCGCCGACGACGGCGTAGCGCAGCCAGCCGTTCCACGAAAGGTCTCGGGAGACCAGCACCCAGGCCCAGCCGGCCGTCAACATCACAGTCGCCGGCAACAGCAACCAGCGGTATCCACCCCGACGGCGGTAATGCCGCCACATCGCAGCCACTCCGGCGGCGGTCACCGCGGCAACGGCCGGGGCCATCTCCGTGGTGTAGTACGAATGGAAGCCGCCCTGGGCAGCGCTGAGCACCATTCCCACCAACAGCAGCCAGCCACCCCAGAGAACCCAACCAGCCCGGCGCGCCGGGTCGGAGGCCGGTCCGGACCGCCACTGCCGGATCCCCGCGATGGCGGCTGCGATGAGCACCAGCAGGCACAACGGCAGCAGCCAACTGATCTGTCCGCCCACCTGCGCGCCGAACAGGCGGGTGAGGCCGGAGCCGCCGCCGAAGGCGCCACCACCGGGGCGGCCGGGACCGCCGAAGCCACCGGGCATACCCGGGCTGCTGACCAGTTCACGGCCGGCTTGGCGCCCGAGGATGCGGCCCAGGCCGTTGTACCCGATCACCAGGTTGAGCACCGAGCCGTCGGTGCTGCCGCCGATGTAGGGCTTGGGTCCCGGCCAGAAGCTGACCAGCGCGACCCACCACATCGAGCTGGCCAACAGCACGACACCGGCGGCGAGCACATCGAGCAGCCGCCGACGCAGCGGGGCTGGTGAGCCGACCAGGTACGCCAGGGCGAACACCGGGACGACGATCCACGCTTGCAGCATCTTCGTGACGAAGCCCAGGCCGAGGAACACCGCCGCCAGCAACAGCCAGCGAGTCGCGCGGCCCGGCTCTATCGGGTGGTGCACTGACCGGGTCAGCGCATAGGCCGCGGCTACCAGCAGCAGCACCATCAGGGTGTCGGGATTGGTGTCCCGGTTGATCGCCACAGTCACCGGGGTGACGGCGAACACCAGCGCGGCCAGCAGCGCGACGTGCTCACCGGCCCACAGCCGCACTGTGCGATGCAGCACGAAAACCGCCGCGACGCCCTCGAGGACCTGGGGTAGCAGCAGCGACCACCCGTGATATCCGAAGACCGCTGCCGAGGCCACCATCGGCCAGAATGCCATCGGTGGCTTGTCCACGGTCACCACACCGAGTGGATCGAACGAGCCGAACACGAAGTTGGTCAGGCTCGCCGACATCGACTTCACCGCAGCCGAGTAATACGGATTTCCCCACCCATCCGCGCCCATTCCCCACGCGTACAACACCGCCGCCAGCACGCAGATCGCGCCCAGAACTATCCGGGCGCGAACCGCATTGAGTGGGCTCAGCGGGGTGAAACCTGGCTTGATAACCTCGCCCAGCCCGCGCGATGCCGGTACGTCGACGGGTGGTGCGTCGGTGGTCATGCTGGGAACACCCATTTACGCAGCAACAGGAAGCGGCCCGCAGTGCCTACGGCTGAGGCCGCCAGCAAGACGGCGACCTCAAGCCACCGTGACGGCCTGGCGACCAGTATCCCCAGCACCAGCAGCGCGCCCGAGGTGAGCGCGTAGTACAGCGCGAAGACGACCAGTCCTTGCACGTGGACCCGCTGGCGGGACACCTCGGCGCCGGCGAAGGTCAGCCGCCGGTTGGCCTCGGTGTTCAGCAGGTTCACCAGCACCAACGCGCCCAAATTCGCCATCAGCGGCGGTGACCACGAGCGAAACAACGCGTACAGCACTGCCGTTGCCGCGGTGGACGCCAGACCGATCAACCCGAAGCTCATCAGCTGCCAGCCCAATTCGCGCTCGCGCACCGCGAGCACCGCATCGGGATGCGCGGAGCGCGGCGCTGGCCGGCGCGGCAAGTCCGTCACCCGGGCCGCACCGCTGATCTTGGCCCGAGCCACCCGGGCCAGCCCGCGTACATCCGCCATGGCGGTGGACAATATCTGCACCCGGCTGTCGACGTCTTCGACCCAGTCGACCGGCACTTCCTGTATCCGTAAACCGTTGTGCTCGGCCAGCAGGAGCAGCTCGGTGTCGAAGAACCACCCGTCGTCGGCCACGTGTGCCAGCAACGGACGGATCACGTCGGTCCGGGCGGCTTTGAAACCACATTGCGCGTCGGAGAATCGGGTGCCGTGGGTGACTCGGATCATCGCGTTGTAGCAGCGGGAGATCACCTCGCGCCGCGGGCTGCGTACGGTCCGCGCGCCGGGCGCCAGCCGGGAACCGACCGCGATATCGGAGTGACCATTGACCAAGGGAACGACCAATGGCAACAGCGCATCCAAGCTGGTGGAGAGGTCGACGTCCATGTAAACCACCACGTCGGCATCGCTGTATGCCCACGCGGTGCGCAGCGCGTGGCCACGTCCCTTGCGGTCGAGGTGCAGTACCCGCACCCGGTCATCACACTCGGCGAACTCCCGCGCCACCCGCAGCACTCCATCAGTGCTGGCGTTGTCCACCACCGTGATGGTCCACTCGAACGGGAACTCAGCATCCAAATAGGAACGCAGCACCTGCAGACAACCCGGCAGCGCGCGTTGCTCGTTGTGCACGGGCACGATCACATCCACCGTGGCCGACCGCTGCCCTAACGACCATCGCTTCGCACCGGTATCGGGAGCCTCCTGGTGTTGCCTGGTCACCACCATCACCATCACCCTCACCTCACCCCCGGAGAGCCGCGTTAGCTCCGCGCTTCCAGTTATGGCCTGGTGATGTGCAAGCAGCCTGCATACAACCTCACAGTTGCCTGTGAAGACCACGAACGGTGACGGTCGCTGGGGACCGGGATGTAGCGCCGGGAATCAGCCCGTATTGTGGATAAGTCCGCGAACACGGTCGCTGGCGTGGTCTCGGCCGGGGGCGCAAGGTGGTCCTGTAGATCAGCGTGCCGAAACTGATACACCGGCCCTACGATCCGCAGCAGCCCCAGCCGGTCAGCCGCCAGTCCGAGCATGCTGCTGGCGAGGATCGTAAGACCGCTTGCGTGACCAACACGACGACGACCAGCACCGCGCTGCCCAGCAAGACGCCGTTCCACGCCTGACTGCATAAACAAATCAGTCGTCTTCGTCGAAGGGAAACCGCAGCGAGCGCATTGCCGCCTCGTCACGCTGCGTGGTTGGACGTTGACGCCCACCAGCCTCCTGGACGGTGTGGTGGAACAGATCACGGGACGGCCGCATGAGGGGCTTAACATTGGTGGCGTCTGACGCCCCCGACCGCTCGTCGGCCTGCCCGGGCGTGCGGAACAACCCGTCGTCCTCGTCGTGCCGTGTCACCTGATCAGTCAACTTGACCCTTTCCGTCGGTACTGGTGCTAGCTCCCGTGGGAACACCCAACGCCCCCGTCGTGGTGCGATCTGGGACCGCCGCCCGCGTCTAATAATCGCAGGTTCCCACCCTGTCTCTTCAGCCGGTACGCACAACATCGGCGCGCCGGGTCACCTGGCGCAGTAACTCCAGGATGTTGTCGGGGGCATCGGACTGAGGCGCGTGACCCGCCCCAAGCAGGGCCTGGAAGGTGGCGCCCGGGACGGCCAGCAGGTATCGGGGGGTCTGCCCGCTGGCGACGATGTCGGCTGTGCCCTGGGCCAGGATCACCGGACAGCGGATCTCTTCGAGCCCGGTTGGGATGTCGGCCAGGATCCCCCAGAACAACAGGCGCCAGAAGTCTTCGCACTCGCCGAACCCCTCCCGCAGCGCGCACGCCTCCACCTCCGAGGCCAACCACGGCTGCGACCGCAGGCCGGTGAGCAGCGCGGCGCGGCCGGCGGGCCACTGGGCCAGAGGTCCAATGGCCGGGCGCAGGAGGGACATAAGTATACGGAGAATGCTCATCGCGGCGCCCTGGTAGATCCGCTCAGGCAACAGGTTGAGGCCGGATGGTGCGATCGACAACACCGACAGTGCCCGATCCCGTCGCGCGAACTCCAGTGCGATGCGGGCGCCGATGGAGTTACCGAGGATGTGCACGCGGCCCACGCCCAGAAGGTCTAAATCCGCCTCGATCACGTCGGTGACAGCCCGGATCGTCGGCCGTTCTAAGAGCGCGGGTGAGTCGCCGTGCCCCGGTAGGTCAACGGCCAACACGTCGTGCTCGGCCTCAAGCGCGGGGCGCAGTGACGAGAAGTCATCGCGGGTCGTGCCGATCCCGTGCAACAGCAGCAACGGTTCACCGGAGCCTGCACGGTCCCACGAGAGTCGAGTGCTCACCTCTCATTCTTACCGGCTCATGGCTCAAGGGAATGAGCGATTGTTGACACAGGTGTCCATCCTCACGTGGCGCGTGTCAAAAACTGTTCCGGATCGGGGTGGGAACTCCGTGCCAACGGACCGGGCCTGCGCGGAGGTCCGGTACGAAGCGGTCGCGACGCGGAGCCGGGGGCTTCGGCGCCGGGTGCTGATCGCCGGTGGGGCGTCGGCTGCGGTCGTAGGCGGCTCGGCGAATGGGATCGCGCAGGATGGCGGCCGCGGCTACGGCGGCGGCCAGCGCGGCGCAGTCGGGCTCGGGATGGATGTCGGGGTGGTAGGCCCGGATGAGGCGCCGGTAGGCGTGGCCGATCTGGCATTGGGAGGCATCGGGAGTCACGCCCAGCACGGCGTACAGGTCGTGCTCATCAGGAGGCATCGCGGCTGTCCGTCTCGAGCAGGCAGAGCGGCTGGCCGTCGGATCTCACGTTGAGACTGTCGGCCGGGAATGCCCAGATGTGTGGGACACCCCCGGCTCGACAAAGGACTGACCGGTGATCCGCTGGTTGTGGCGGCGTGGGTCAGGCGTGGATCTGCTTGGGTGCGCCACCCCCGGTGACCTCGATCTTGCGGGGCTTTGCCTTCTCGGCGATGGGAATGCGCAAAGTCAGCACCCCTACGTCGTAGCTGGCCTCGATGCGGTCGGTGTCCAAGGTCTCACCGAGGAACAACTGCCGGCTGAATACTCCGCGGGGCCGCTCGGCGACTTGCAGCTCGACATCCTCGCCCTGAGTCGAGGCGCGCTCCGCTTTGACGGTGAGAACGTTGTGTTCAACGTTGAGATCGATCGAGGACGGGTCCACCCCGGGAAGGTCGAACTGCACGACGAACTGTTCGCCGTCACGGTAGGCGTCCATGTGCATCACCGCTGGACGCGACCAGGTGCCGTTCTGACCGAACAACTGTTGGGTGACCCGGTCCAGCTCCCGGAACGGATCGGTACGCATCAGCATTGAGGGTCTCTCCTTCCTGAGCGTCGACACGACGCGAACGGTACACACCTCTGTAGCGGTGCTCTACTAATACCGCCAATGCTAAGTCATGTAAAGGGCATCTGGAAGATCGATATTTCTTGATACGGAGGGGCTCATGGCGGTCCACTCCTCCGCATAACTGCTGGTGAGACCATCCGGCACGGGAAGCATGGCCATGCTGGCATCCAGCGCTGGCCTCGCGTCCGTGTCTGACAGCCGCTCGCAGGGGCGGGCACGACCAGCGCGACGCTCGCGGCGCTGGACAAACCCCACTCCAATGTTGTAGGTTCTGCGGTGCTACAGCACGATGTTGTTTCCTTCGCAAGGAGGTGATGGCTGCGGACTGTGACACTGGTGGCGACGGCGCGATGCGCTTCCGCAGCGCGTTCGTGGGGACTCCGAGTTACCGGACCCCACGGCAATAACCTGTATAGGGATTGATGTCGCCCCGAAAAGAGTGCTCCAACGTTCCGGTGGACAGCACGCCGGAACGGTATCTCATCAACGCTAGGGGGTCCCTGGTCGTCGCGATCAAATCGGCGGCCAGGGACCCATTCGCGACTCCGGGGACCAGTTGACCCAACCGCAGGATATGCACGGCAAGCTCGATGACCAGCACTATGCCGCCTATACCATCGGTCTCGCCGCAGACTTAATCGGCGTGCAACCCGCCTTTCTTCGTAGCCTCGACGCCGCCGGGCTGCTGACCCCAGGCCGCTCCGCAGGCGGCCAACGCCGCTACAGCCGCGCTGATCTCGCCCTAGCCATCCGGGTGCGCGAACTGCTCGACCAAAACATGCCCCTGGCGGCCGCCACTTACATCGTCAGCCTCGAACACCAGCTGACCGAAGCCAACCGCCGCATTGCTCACCTTCAACAGACCGCCAGCGAGCCGCGGAGCAGTTCCGGCGAGGGCTGACAGGGCCTCGTTTGGCGCAGGGCCGCACGGACGAACGGGTGACGTCACTGCCACGTCGGGTCAACAACGGGTATCTCTTGAGGCTGCTTCGCCGTCAGCTCACGCCCCCAACGAGGAGCCCCATGCGCATCGACAGCGTTCTTCCGAACCGGGCGTCGCCCGGCCAGTCCGTGATCATTCAAGGCGACGGCTTGGAGGCCGCGGAGAAAGTCTTCTTCGGCGACCAGGAGGTCTCTTTTGAAGTCGATGGCGAAACATTGGTGGCGGAAGTCCCTGACGGCTCGGGCCCTGTCGAAGTGACGGTAGAGGGGGCGAGCGGTACGAGCGAGCCCTCCAGCGTGACCATCGAGTAGAGCTGACCATCGGTCAGGTGATAGGTGATCCGCCGGTTACACCGAGGACCTCTGAGGTCATGTAGCTCGATTCCTGGGAGGCGAGGAACACGTAAAACGGCGCGAGCTCGGCCGGCTGCGCCGCCCGCCCCATGGGCGCCTGCGCGCCGAACGACTTCAGCTTGTCTTCGGGCATGGTCGCGGGGATCAGTGGGGTCCACACCGGGCCAGGGGCGACCGAGTTGGCGCGGATACCCCGCTCGATGAGGTCGTGGCCGAGCGCCTTGGTGAAGTTCACGATCGCGGCCTTGGACGCCGCATAGTCCATCAGGTGCGGCGACGGCTGAAATGCCTGGACCGAAGAGCTGGTGATGATGGTGGAGCCGGGCGGCATGTGCGGCACCGCCGCTTTGCACAACCAGAACAGCGCGTAAACGTTGGTCTTCATCACCCGGTCAAACTGCTCGGTGGTGATGGCTTCGAGGCCGCTGTCCTGCGACATCTGGTAGGCCGCATTGCTGACCAGCACGTCAATCTGTCCGAACTCGCGTACGGTGCGGTCGATCACCGCGCGGCAGCGCTGCTCGTCCCTCAGGTCAGCGGGCATCGTGACGGCCTGACGACCGGCGTCGACGACCCAGCGGGCGGTCTCTTGCGCGTCGTCCTCCTCAGCCTCCAGGCAAGTGATCAGCACGTCCGCGCCCTCCCGGGCGAACGCGATCGCCACCGCGCGGCCGATGCCTGAGTCACCGCCGGTGATAACCGCTTTCTTGCCTTGCAGGCGCCCGAGGCCCCGGTAGCTGTGCTCCCCGTGGTCGGGCCGTACGTCCATGTCGCCTGTGCGGCCCGGGTACTCCACAGTCGTATCGCCGCTTCCCGGCGCTGCATGTTGCTTCGTGGGATCTTGCTGAGTG
Organism: Pseudonocardiales bacterium; assembly: GCA_025465385.1. Classification (GTDB taxonomy): domain Bacteria; phylum Actinomycetota; class Actinomycetes; order Mycobacteriales; family Pseudonocardiaceae. The sequence goes on along the minus strand of JAODNG010000032.1, from coordinate 399 downwards.
AACTGGTCCTGCGTCACGTGTCCGCCTCCGCTAGTTGCATCGGGATGACCGGGCTCCCGGAGAGAGTCTGTGATGTACGCCGCGACGTCGCGGAAACTACTGGAATTCCGCAGAGGTGCTTACGCTTCCTCAGGAACTTCGATTTCAGCACTTCCCCCACTTTCGCTGACATCGTCATCGCGTTCGTTAGTTGGATATTGATCCCCGGTGGGCACTCCCGGCTGCCCGGGCTCGCCCAGCTCTTCTGTGTCATAGGCCACTCCTGGCTTACCGGCGAGCCCGGAGCCGATGGCCTGCTCCTGCATGTTTTCCCCTTATTTCCAGGGGCTGATCTCCGTTGGGGGTTACCCTCGGTGAGCGACAGCCTAACGCACAGCGCTACTGCGCAAGAGGAGAACA
>JAODNG010000030.1 GCA_025465385.1 Pseudonocardiales bacterium | reverse complement strand
ACTAGGTGCTCCGGCGGCCGCTCGATGTGCAGTACGCCACCACCGGCGGTCATCCATTGGGTGTCGCCGTTAGTGATCTGGCCGCCACCACCGTTGGAGTCGGCGTGCTCGAAGATCCCGTCGATGATGTAGGTGACGGTCTCGAACCCGCGGTGCGGGTGCCAGGCGGTGCCCTTGGGATCACCGGGGGCGTACTCGACCTCGCCCATCTGGTCCATGTGCACGAACGGGTCGAGGTCGCGCAGATCGACCCCGGCGAAGGCACGGCGAACCGGGAAGCCCTCGCCCTCAGTTCCGGACGGCGCAGTGGTCACTGACCGGACCGAACGGTCCACCGCTTGCGGACCGGGCTCGGGGATGCGATCCAGCGTGGTGACGTCTGCGACGGTGACAGCTGGCATGGCCGCCACCTCCTCACTCATTGACGGTTCAACTACTACCATGAACGTCCGGGCTGTCCTGCGCATTCCACCGCGCCCTGCGCCGAGCCCAGTCGAGAGGCGACCATCCCGATGGGCGCGTGAGTCGGTCTTTGCGCTGCATCTAACAGGCGGTCGCCACGCCACCGGGCCGCGGGAATCCCGTTACTGGTAGAGCGCTCTGATCTCGTTTTCGTACTTGGTGGCGATCGGTCGACGCTGCAGCTTCATCGTCGGGGTGAGCTCCACCCCACCGGGTAGCCACTCGCTATTCAGCAGGGTCCATCGCTGGATCTGCTCGGGCAGTGACAGCTGCGTGTTGGCTCGCGCCACACCGGCGGCGACCTCGTCGAGCACGCACCGCTGGCGGGTCAGCGCACTCACGGAACAGCCGTCGAGGCCGTGCTGCACGGCGAACGCCCGGGCGGCGTCCGGGTCAAGGACCAGCAGTGCCACGTTGAAAGGTCGGGTGTCGCCGATGCAGACCGCCTGGCCGATCAGCGGGCTGGACGTTTTCAGGCGCGCTTCGATGTTCGCTGGAGACATGTTGTGCCCACCAATGTTGATGATCATTTCCTTTTTGCGGTCGGTGATACGCAGGTAACCGTCGCCGTCGAGTTCGCCGATGTCACCGGAATGCAGCCAGCCGTGCGCGTCGATGGTCGCGGCGGTCTTTTCCGGCTGGTTGAGGTAGCCGAGCATCACGCTCGGCCCGCGCATCAGCACCTCACCGTCCTCGGCGACGCGCACCTCCACGCCTGTGACCGGCACACCGACCGTACCGATCTTGACCCGGTCGATCGGATTGACCGTCGAGATGAGGACTTCAGACATGCCGTAGAGCTCACAGAGCGGCACCCCTAGCGCCCAGAAGAACTCGATCACCTCTGACGGGACCGGGGCGGCCCCGACCGCCGCGGTCTCGATGCGGTCCAGGCCGAGACGCGCCCGCAACCCCGACAGCACCAGGGCATCGGCCCTCGCGTAATCGGCGACCAGCGCAGCGGACGGTTGCTCGCCGGCCTGCTGCGCGCGGACCAGCCGCAACCCGGTTTCAATCGCCTCCTGAAGCTGATCACCCGACTCGACGGTGACGGCGGCGGTGACGCTCGCCTGGAGCTTTTCCCACATCCGCGGCGGGCCGAACAGCCAGCTGGGTCGGGTCTCGACAAGCGTGGCGCCCAGGTCGTTGAGATCGGGACAGCAGGTCAGCGTTCCACCGAGCAGTAGGCCGAAGTAGTGCTCCAGGACCCGCGCGGCAATGTGAGCCAGCGGTAGGTAGCACACCGCCGAGAAACCGGCCCGGTAGGCCGGAATCGCCTCGTGCAGCGCGCGAGCGTTGGCGATCACGCCGGCGTGGGTCAGCTGGACCCCTTTGGGCGGCCCGGTCGTGCCCGAGGTGTAGACCAGCGACACAACGTCGTGTTGGTCCACCGTCGGCCAGCTCGCGGACAGATCGAAACCGGGATCTCCGGCGGTGTCGACGTCCTCCAGACTCAACATTCCCTGCCCACCATCGACCGACACGAGATGAACCAGCCGCGGGCAGCCCTTGCGGGCCTGCAGTAGCGTCGAGACGAAGGCCTTCTCGGTGACGGCCACTACTGCGCCGGCGTCGCGCAGCACGTAGTCGACCTGCTCTTGGGCGAAGGTGGTGTAGACCCCCAAGGTGGTCGCGCCCAGATGCATGGCAGCCGCATCCACCCAGAGAAACTCCGGCCGGTTGGTCAGCATCAGCGCAACTACGTCGCCGCGGCGTACGCCCAGCGCCACCAGCCCAGCCGCGGTCCGTCGCACTTGCTCGGCGTACTGCGCCCAGGTCAGGACGACCGCGTCGCCAGACGTGCGCACCGCCACCCGCTCCGGGTGGGTCGCCGCACTGATCTGAAACGCCTCGCACAGCGTCGCCGCGTCCAGCGCGCACGCCTCGACGGACCGCTCGACAGTGTTCGTACTCATGATGAATCCCCCGGTTGACAACTTCACCGACCTGCACACCGTCGCCTCCCCGCCTTGGCGCGCGCTTGGCGTGCGCTTGACGCCGGGTCAGCGGCCGGATTCGGCACCTACCCGTGGCGATCGACTCAGGTGGCGGCCTGACGCGGCCGCTCGGCGCGGATGATGGCGTCGCGGGCTCGGGTCAACCAGGGCAGCGCGCCATCGCTTCGTCGGTCTCGACGCGAAGTAGGCCACCGACCCGCTGATGATCCCAAGCCGGTTCCAAGCGCCCGTTGCCGGGACGTGCTCACCGAGATCGACGCGGTCGCCGGAGCATCAGTGCGTGCTGGCGTCGGCTAAGGCCGGGTCATGGGGTACGCCCGACGTTGCTGCCTGCGGAGCGCAGCGTGAGCAACGACGCCACCGAGGCTGCAATTGCTGCGATCAGCCCCAGGTACAGGCCGACACCGGCACCACTGGACACCGCGAAGGCGCTCCCCAGGTCGAAATCACCCAGCTCGCCCAGCCGGTCCATCTTGCGCGTGTCCATCCCGCCACTGGCGTCCGGGAATGTCACCCAGCGCAGCACGATCGTCAGCACCGCCAGCGCGGAAAGGCAAAGCGTGATCAACGGCGTGGACACGGGCAGCGTCAGCCGGCCACCGAACGCGCTCACCAGCACGACGACGGCCGCCGCGAGCAGCAGGAGCACGGCGAACCATGCGCCGAAGCCCGCGTTCCACGCATCCACACCAGTGGATCGGTCGATTCCCAGCACCGTGATGCTGGCGCTGTACCAGGGCAGGAAACTGGAGATGTACGCCAGCAGGGCCGCGCCGATGACGACCCAGTCCAGCGTCCGCACTGCGCCCGCTTGAGATCCCGCCATGTCTGGTATGCCTCCCGGGGCGACCTTGACCGAGCCGTGCAAGCTACCCTAGGGCAAGCTGCGCCGCACCCCGGGCAACCACCCCCACAGGCAGCAATAGATGCAGAGGAAGATCACCGGAGAAATGAGCGAGGGCAAGAGCACGGCTAACTCGGTCGCCGATATCGAGGACAAGTGGCGCCGCGAGTGGGCCGAACGCGGCACCTACCGGTTCGACCGGACCAAGCCCCGCAGCGAGGTATTCTCCATCGACACCCCACCGCCGACCGTCTCCGGCGCGCTGCATCCTGGCCACGCCTTCTCCTACACCCACACGGACATCATCGCGCGCTACCAGCGAATGTGTGGCAAAGAAGTCTTCTATCCGATGGGATGGGACGACAACGGTCTGAACACCGAACGTCGGGTGCAACTGATGCTGGGGGTGGCTTGCGACCCGAGCCTGCCTTACGACCCAGACTTTCGTATCCCTAACAAGCGCTTGAAGCCTACCGTGGCGATCAGCCGCCCGAACTTCGTCGAATGCTGCGCCGCGGTGACCGAAGTGCTGGAGAAGCAGTATTTCGACCTGTGGTCGGCGCTGGGGTTGTCGGTCGACTGGACACAGACCTATACCACGATCGGCAAGCACGCGATCCACACTTCTCAGTACGGGTTCCTGGAACTGCTCACCAAGGGGCTGGTCTACCGGACCGAGTCGCCGACGCTGTGGGACGTGGATTTCCGGACAGCCGTCGCGCAGGCTGAACTTGAAGATCGCGATATACCGGGCGCCTTCCACCGCTTGCGGTTTCGCGCCGAGGCCGATGAGACGCCTATCTTCATCGAAACCACTCGCCCCGAATTGCTGCCCGCGTGCGTCGCGCTGGTCGCTCATCCCGACGACGAGCGCTACCAGCGCCTTTTCGGCACCACGGCGTTGTCACCACTGTTCGACGTGGCCGTCCCCATTGTTGCCCATGAGCTTGCCGAGCCGGGCAAGGGCAGCGGCATCGCGATGATCTGCACCTTCGGCGACACCACGGATGTCACTTGGTGGCGGGAGCTCAAGCTGGAGCTCCGAGCGATCGTCGACAAAGCCGGGAGAATCACCGAGGACATGCCGCATGGCATCGTCAGTGCGCGCGGCCAGCAGGCCTATGCCCGGCTGGTCGGCAAGAAGGTGGCACAAGCCCGCGAGACGATCGTTGCGCTGCTCACCGAGTCCGGGGAACTGGAGGGCACGCCGCGACCGACGATCCACCCGGTCAAGCATTGGGAGAACGGCACCAAGCCGCTGGAGATCGTGACCAACCGGCAATGGTTTATCCGTTACCCCCCGAAGAGCGACCTGATCGCTCGTGGCGAGCAACTGCGGTGGGCGCCGGAATACATGCAGGCGCGCTATGACGACTGGGTCAACGGACTCGCGGGCGACTGGAACATCACTCGGCAACGTTTCTTCGGTGTTCCCTTTCCGGTGTGGTACCCCATTGAGGCCGACGGCACGGTGGCGCCCGATCGGCCCATCGTGGCCAGGGCCGAGGACCTGCCGATCGATCCGTCTGTCGATGTTCCCGCGGGTTTCACGGCCGAACAGCGCGACGTGCCCGGTGGCTTCACCGCCGACCCGGACGTCATGGACACCTGGGCGACGTCGTCGCTGACGCCGCAGATCGCCGGCCACTGGATCGACGATGCGGACCTGTGGCAGCGGGTCTTCCCGATGGATCTGCGCCCGCAGGCGCACGACATCATCCGGACCTGGCTTTTTTATACGATCGTGCGCAGCCACTACAGTTTCGACACTGTGCCCTGGGGTGCCGTCGCCATCTCGGGCTTCGTCTACGACCCGGACCGCAAGAAACTGTCCAAATCGTCGGACAACAGCCCGGACACGCCGAGCAACCTGATTGCCTCATTCGGTGCTGATGCTGTCCGGTACTGGGCAGCAGGGGGGCGGCCCGGCCTCGACCTGGCCTTCGACCGTAACCAGTTCAAGATCGGCCGCAAGCTGGTGGTGAAACTGCTCAACGTCGCCAAGTTCATCGGCGGATTCGGTGCGCCGTTAGCTGATGCGCGGGCGACACATCCGCTTGACACCGCCCTACTCATGCGGTTGAAGAAAACTGTCGCCGAGACTACCGCGGCCTTTGATAGCTATGACTTCACCAAAGCGCTGCTGGTGACCGAGACGTTCTTCTGGTCTTTCTGTGATGACTATGTCGAGTTGGTGAAGAACCGCGCCTACCAACAGGACAGCTCGGCGCTGGCGACGCTGCAGCACGCCCTCGATGTCATGCTCCAGCTCTTCGCGCCGTTCCTGCCGTTCGTCACCGAAGAGGTGTGGTCGGCGTCCCACGACGACTCGGTGCACCGCTCTCGGTGGCCCGACTCAGTCGCCCTCGGCGTGGAACCAGAGGCCGACGCCGCCCATCTTGATGCGGCCGCGACCCTGCTCCACGAGATCCGCAAGGCGAAAAGCGCCGCGAAGGTCTCTTTGCGGACGGTCGTCAGCGAACTGACCGTGCACGCCAGCGCGGACCATCTGCACCTACTGCACGCAGTCATCGATGACGTCCGCGAAGCCGGGAATGTCGCGAAGGTGTCCACCCGGCCCAGCGACAACGGCGTCCGTGTCGACGTGGAACTCGAGCCCGCTGTAGCGAAGTGATGTCTGCCGGAGGCGAGTTGCTTCGTCTGGAATCGGTGAGCAAGCGCTATGTCCGCACCTCGTCCTAAGCTGTGAGACTCACGCCGTCACTGTGCCTGAACACCCCGCTCTCCGACGGGAGTGGGCCGGGCCTCAGGTTCGAGTGGCGAGCGGTCGGCTCGGGTCCAGCGCACCACGAGCGCAAGCACGGCGAGCAGGACCGGCACCTCGCCGAGCATCCAGGCCGCAACCGCCCCGAGCCGCTGATCGGCGAGCAGATCGGGAACGAAAGACAGCCGCAGCGCGCCGTAGAATCCGGTCGCTACGGGCGTCGCCCGGCTGAGTAACCAGCTGGAGAACGCGGCGTGCAGCGCCATCACGGCGAACACCATGACGATTCGACCGATCGCCGGCAGCCCGCCCCCGGGCAGGCTGTGCCCCAGTACGGGCCAAAACAGCGCGAGGCCGGTGAGGAAGAACGCGGCATCCATAGCCAGATGCGCCCAGTGCTGCTGGAGGACCGCATCGAACAGTCCGGTCGGATAAAGCCCGAAAAGGGTGACTGCCACAGCCGCCCACGCGATAGCCGGGTTGCGAGCCACTCGCATGGCCGGGGCGTCGAGCAGGCTCACCAGCCGCCGTGCCATCCGGTCCGGGGCGAGGTCCAGCGCCATGGTCATCCCGTGACCCAGCACGAGCAGCACCGGGACGAAGGTGGCGATCAGCATGTGCTGCACCATGTGCACGCTGAACACCGCGGGGCCGTAAGTGCCGATTCCCGATGACGTGGCTACCAGCAGCACCGCGCAGCCGGCCAGCCACGCCGCTGTGCGTCCAGCGGGCCAGGGTCGTCCGGCGCGGCGCAGCCGGCGCACGCCGACGAGGTAGAGCGCGCCTCCCAGTACCGCTAGCGAGCCGAATACCAGGTCGAACCGCCACCGCAGGGCCAGGTCCATGGCGGTGAGATGGGCTGGCAGGTCGTAGCCCAGCAGGTAGACGAGCCTGCTGGGCTGGTAACCCCCTTCGGCCGGGGGGAAAAGCCGGATCAGCCCGGTACCCGCGGCAGCCGCCGCGGCGAGCAGCAGGAGCTCCACGGTGGCGAGGCGCAGCGCCATCGTCGGCCCTTCCCCCTTCGCCACCGCCGCACGGCCCCACTTGCCGATCACGGCCAGCCCCAGAAGTGTTACCGCGCTGACCACCACGAGCAGGCCATATCCGCTCCTCATCAGGTCGGACGGGGAGACTGCGTAGGCCGCGGACACCAGGCCCGAGACGCCGACCAGCGGTAGCGCCCAGGTCGCGATCGCGGTGTGCCGGCGCAGCACGACAGCTCGCCCGTCGCGCCCGCGCGTGAGGTGCGACACCACCGCGATGGTGCTGCCCAGCCACAGCACGGCGCCGATCACGTGCAGAGTCAACGCATCGCCGGCGATGTCGTGCGACCGCTCGGCGTTGGTCGCCGCGGTCAAGGTCACCGGCAGGAGCCCGGCCAGCGCCAGCATGAGCAGGCCGACGGCGCTACGCCAGGACAGCACCCAGCCGGCGAGCACGCCCACAACCGACGCCGCCAGCGCCGCCAGCGCCCACCCGGTGGCCTGCTCGATCTGACCGATGCCAACGACCAGCGCATCGGGGCGGGTGACGAGCCGAGCCGGGGACATGCCACTGTTTTCCGCAACGGTGAGCACCGCGACCGCCGCGGACGCGCACGCCTGTACGAAAGACCAGCTCCGGGCCGCGAGCAAGCCGGCGTACCCGCTCGGTGACACGACGCCGTACGGGTCGCCCGGCACCAGCACCGCCGCCAGCAGCAGGTTCCCGACAGCGGCCGCCGCGGCGCCCATCGCGACCACCCGGGCCGCGGGTAACCCCAGATCCACCACTGG
>JAODNG010000020.1 GCA_025465385.1 Pseudonocardiales bacterium | reverse complement strand
TCTGCGCGAATCAGGCGTGGGCCTACGCGAAGATGGGCCTCCACAACGAGGCGCTGGCGCTGCTGGGTCGGAGCAGAGACGAGTTCGCCCGAGCCAACCTCGCCGAGGCACCGACCTGGGCCATGTTCTTCACCGAGACCGACATGGCGGCCATGGTCGGCACGGTGTACACCGAGCTAGCCCTGACCGTGGACCCGACCTACACCCGCTCGGCTATCCCGGCGCTGTCCGCGGCGATCAACGGCTACGGCCAGGACATGACCCGCAGCCGGTCGTTCAATCTGATCTCGCTGGCGACCAACCACCTACTCGACGACGATATCGACCACGCAGCCATCGTGGGGGCCCAGGCTGTGGCGGTCGCCGAGACCGTGAAGACGGCGCGGACCAAGGACCGGATGCGGCCGTTGAAGCGGGAGGCGGACAAACGGCGCAACAACGCCGACGCCCGCGCATTGTCCGAGCTAATCGCCCTGTTCACCGCCACCAGACCCGGCTCTTGCTGGACCAGGGCTGCGCCACTGCCACAGCCATGTGCCCCGGGCTGCGGTTCGCCCTGCGAGCGGGTGTGGCGCCCGCGGATACCGCCCGTCGCAGCAGCCTGAGCCCCGACTCTGAACAAAGATCGCATCCTCGGGGTCATCATCACCGGGCACGAGGGGGGCTAGCGTCGGGGCGGGGTAGGCGAGGCCCATTGGTGAGAAAGTGGTGGCGGCGGTGGACCGGGCGATCAGGGTGTTGGCGGCGATCAACGAGCTCGCCAGCGCTGAGGGTGCGCCAGTCGCGGTACGGCATGTGTGTCTGGCGTGCGCGGCGGCGGTCAACGCCAGCGGGGTGGTCCTGTATGTGGTTGGTGAGCTGGGTTTGTGTGAGCCGTTGTATGTCACCAGTCCCGTCAGTGAGCTGGTCGCGGAGCTGCAGGTGACGCTCGGGGAGGGGCCGGGTACCGAGGCGTTGGGCGAAGACCACCCGGTGCTGGTACCCGCTTTGGGCAGTGATTCCAGCATGCGGCGGTGGCCGGCGTTCGCCCCGGCGGCGGTCGCGGTCGGGGTGTCGGCGGTGTTCGCGTTCCCGCTGGTGATGGGGGCAATCTCGGTAGGTGCCTTGGAGATCCACCGCAGCCGGGAAGCCACGCTGTCGGCCGCTGAGCTGACCGAGGGGTTGCTGTTCGCCGACGCCGCGCTGCCCCGGGTACTCGATCACCTGTCCGGACCGGGCACCGTCGAGAGCACTGAGCTGCCCAGCAGCGAATTCGAATACCGCTGGGCCGAGGTCCACCAGGCCACCGGAATGGTCTCGGTGCAGCTGGGCAGCGACCTCACCGTGGCGTTCCTACGGTTGCGTGCCCACGCCTACCTCACCGGCCGCCGCCTGTCACATGTGGCTAGTGACGTCGTCGAGCGCAGGCTACGGTTTGAATCAGATACCGACAACGCAGGTGCAGCGGGCTCCGGCGGCTGAAAGACCAGAAACGGAGCAGAAGGAGATGTTTGATCAGCGAATCACCGAGACTCTCGTCGAGCTGGCCGACACCCTCGTGCTCGGGTTCGATGGCATCGACTTCTTACATAACCTCACCGAGCGCTGTGTCCAGCTCCTCGACGTTGACGCGGCGGGAATCCTGCTGGTCGACCAGCGGGGCACCCTGAACCTGGTAGCGGCGTCGACCGACCAGGCCCGCCTGCTGGAGCTGTTCCAGCTGCAAAACGAGGAAGGGCCCTGCCTGGACTGCTACCACAGCGGTCAGAGCGTGGCCTGCGCTGATCTGGGCGCGGCACCGCAACGGTGGCCACGGTTCGCCGCCGCCGCCCGCGAACAGGGCTTCACCGCCGTCCATGCGGTGCCGATGCGGCTGCGCGATCAGATCCTCGGGGCCCTGAACCTGTTCCGCAGCACGCCCACCGCCATCCCCGCTCAAGCCACCGCGATAGCGCAGTCCTTCGCCAACGTAGCCACCATCAGTATCCTGCAGACCCGCGCCCTGCACCACAGCGAAATGGTCACCGAACAACTACAGGCCGCGCTCAACAGCCGCATCCTGCTCGAACAGGCCAAAGGCATCCTCGCCGAACGCCGCCACATCAGCCTCACCGAGGCATTCACACTGATGCGCACCTACGCCCGCAACCACAACCGACCGCTCTCACAAATAGCGAAAGCGGTCATCACCCACGCCCCCGACACCGCCGACCTGACGACCTCGCCGACCCCACCACAGTGACCGCCCATCCCCCTGAGCTGACCACAAACCCAAGGTGGGTGATCAGAGCCTGCCACGACTGCGGAAGCGGCTGGATCTGACAACTAGCCAGATAATCCACCGCCTGCGTGGCGTCGATCCGGGCAGAGCTCCAATGCCGCCGCGCCCCTTAGGTGAGCACCACTGACCGCGGCCACCATCTCCTCGCTGCGAGTCAATGCTGGTGTGGGCGCCGGTGTAGCAGGGATGAGTGTGATGGTGCGATCGCGGGGGACAGGTGGGCCGCAGTAGCGGCGCTACGTGCGGTGTTTACTCTCCAGTCCAGCAACTCACCATAGGCTCGAGCCACCGACGATATCGTTGATCTCCTGGGTGATGATGTCCTGGCGGGCCCGGTTGGCCTCACGGGTGAGGTCCTCGATCAGATCGGTGGCGTTGTCCGTGGCGGCCTTCATCGCCTGACGACGGGCGGCCTGTTCCGATGCCGCGGCTTCCAGAAGCGCCGCGTAAATCCTGGTATTGATGTACTTGGGCAGCAGGTGGCCAAGTAGCTCGTCGGCATCCGGCTCGAACTCATACAGCGGTGACGGGCTATCCGAGCGCGGCCGCTGGCCTTGGCGGTTCTCGTCTCCGGCGGCGCTATCCTCGACGTACTCAACCTTCAGCGGCGCGATCCGGCGCGCCTGGGGCACGTGGGTGAGCATCGATCGGAATTTGGTGTACACGATGTGCAACTCGTCGACACCCGGCACGCCGTCCGGCCCGGAACCACGCCCGGGTTTCCCCCCGGGACCAGCACTGTCTTCGGCGCCAGAAAGAAGCGCATTGACCAGCACGTTGCCAACCGTGGCCGCGTCCGCGTAGGAGGGTTGCTCGGAAAACCCGGTCCAGGACTGCTCGATCGACCGCCCACGGAAGGTGTAGTAGCTCACCGCCTTGCGACCGATCAGGTACAGCGCCACGGACTTGCCCTCATCGCCCAGCAGCGCGTGCAGCTCCTCGGCGGCCCTGATCAGGCTGGCGTTGTAGCCACCGCAGAAACCCCGATCGCTGGTCACCACCACCACCGCCACCCGGGTCGGCTTCTCCCGCTCGACCAACAGAGGGTGATCCAGGGTGCCCGCAGCGCTAGCGAGCGCAGAAAGCACCTGGGTGATCTCTCTTGCGTACGGTCGGGAAGACTCGACCCGGGCCTGGGCCCGCGCGATCCGCGACGTCGCGATGAGCTCCATCGCTTTGGTGATCTTCTTCGTGGACTGGATCGCGCGGATCCGGCGCCGGAGAACTCTGAGCTGCGCTGCCATTATCGTGTCACTACTTCTTCGCGTTATCTCTGTGGGACCGCCGGGCGACCTTGACCGATTCGCGCTCCACCTCGCTCTGGGTCGTTCTGGCCCCTTTCCCATGCTGCGGTGCTCACGTCGGAGTGTTAAGTGCCATCCGTACTCTAATTTTCCATATAGTGTGGTGAGATCGGCACTAGCTTTTCACAGCTCGTGAACCCAGGGCTTGGGCCTGTGACAGGCACTGTCCGGGTAACGTCGAGATACAGGTAAACGGGACCGTGGGCTGCAATATGGGCTGGTCAGCGGTCGGTGGGTAGTGGGTGAGGGCTTCGGCGGTGGGTCGGGTGTAGGTCCGGACGGTGTCCAGCCGGGCGTGACCGAGTAGGTCGGCGACCACGACGAGGTCGGTGCCGCCGCGGATGAGGGTGGTCGCAAAGGTGTGTCGTCCGATGTAGGCGGTGGTGTCTTCTTCCAGGCCGGCGTGTTCGGTGATGTCGTGGAAGATCCTGCTTGCGCCCCGGGTGGTCAACCAGCCGCCGCGCCGGTTGAGTAGCAGTGCTGGGCGGGTGGTCGCGCCCGGCCAGTCGGGGCGTTCGTCGAGCCAGAGGTGCAGGTCGGCGAGCAGTTGGTGTTCGTCACCGTCGTATCGGTAGCCCTCGTTGGTGGTCTCCTCGCGGTCGTGCGCGAGCTCGTCTGCGCTCACAGGCCCACCTCTGGAAGCTGGCGCTACCGGGCAAAGACGTGACTTCGGCGTCGACCGGCTGGTGTTCATGCTCAACTCGGCCTGGCCTAATCCTCACCGTCACGGCTGTGGGATCCCGACGGTGGTCGCTTTCGACCAGGCTCAAACGGTCGTGCACCTCGCCGGGACGGGTCGCGCAATCCCGCAGCAGCGGGGCGGGGTCAGGAAGCTGTGTTCTACCCAGCCCGCGGTGGTGGACAATCCCAGCATGGCCCGGGGCAGGGGTGTACCGCAGATTGACCCAGCGCTGGAAGCCGTGATCGGGGCGATCAACGCCCTCACCGAGCGCCAGGACGGCGGCCCGGGTGTCGTGCTTACGTTGGGTGGTCTAGTCGTCAGCGGAACGATCATCCCCGACTGGCAGTGGTTCGATGACGTTGAGCACGCCGCCCGTGCCGCGTTCGTCGTGCACGTCGGGGGTTGCATCGACGACGAGCACGGCGGTTGGGCAAGGTTGTTTAAGGGTGCTGCCGAGTCATTGGCGAACGACCACGCCGAGCGTCGGGCTGCGCGAGAGGTGACCGAGGGTCTCCCGGATCGCTACCAGCGTCTTGTAGCCCAGCACGATCAGACCACCTACATCCACCTGACCGAGGCCCGGGTAGTGGCTCCCGGGGCCAATCCACTGCCCGCTGCCGGGATGCACTGGCGCGGACGGCTCTCAGAAATTGCGGGGTGGTCTTTCGGTCATCTTGGCGGTGAGCCGCCAACCGATGCGGTTGAGCCGCCAACTGCTCCGGCGCAAGACGCTGACCAGTACATGTAGGCAGCGGCGCGGCGTCGTGAAGTCGCGGCCCTCTTTGTGGCAGATAAACCTCGGTTACGCACCGACTCGGCCGACGACCCAGGACTTGCGCAGTCCTTCAACGCCGGCAC
>JAODNG010000018.1 GCA_025465385.1 Pseudonocardiales bacterium | reverse complement strand
GACCTGGCCGTGCTCGAGAACCTGCGGTCCCTCATCACCTTCGAGGCCGCCTGGGCGGCCTTCTTTCCTGTCTGTCGAGGGTTCCTCGGCATGATCGTCCTTTTCCTGGGGGGCCTTGCGGCCTCGGACCCAGGACGTGATGTCATACGGTTGCGTCACCGCGCTGGACATCACGTCCTGGCTGCAACGAACGCCCGGCCCACTACGGCCGGGCGTTCGTGTTTCAGCAGGTATCTGACCTGCTGAGCTTTCGCGGGGAGGGCCAGCATCGAGCCGACCCTCCCGTCGCCACTATCCAGTTCTGGTTTGCTCTCAGCGCATGTTGCATCTGCTGCAATAGCGCTCGGTTTCAGCTGCAGCCGCTGGTCGATCCACAGCCCTCGCAGACGTAGCAGGATCCAGCAGGACGCATCTTGGTCCCGCAGGTCATGCATAGTGGTGCGTCGGCGGCTTTCCCCAATTGCAGCTCCAGCAGCTCCGTAGAGCTGCCAACGTATACCGGGGCTGGACGGCCCGCTGCCAACGGAGCGGGGTGGCTCGAGTCCACCGAGGTGCGTAGGGACTCGACGTCGGTCCCGCTATCCGCGTCGATGCCGTAGTCCACCGCCACCTGCGCCGTACGCTCTTCGGCGGTCAGGATGCCCAGTTGATCCCGCTTGTCCTTAGGCAGCTGATCCAGCGCGACCCGACGGAACAGATAATCCACCACGCTAGACGCCATCCGAACGTCCGGATCATCAGTCATCCCCGCCGGCTCGAAACGCATGTTCACGAATTTTGAGACGTAGGTCTCCAGCGGTACTCCGTATTGCAACGCAATCGATATCGCGATCGAGAAAGCGTCCATCACACCAGCCAGCGTGGAACCCTGCTTGGACATTTTCACGAAGATCTCGCCTAGGCCGCCGTCCGGGTAGGACCCCGCGGTCAAGTAACCTTCAGCGCCACCGACGGTGAAAGAAACCGTCTCACTGGGCCGCTTCTTGGGCAGCCGCTTACGCACCGGCCTAGCCTCGACGACCACCTTGTCCACCCCTGTGGTCGCGGTCTTCCCGGTGGACAGCGGTTGACCCACCTTGCAGTTATCCCGATAAATCGCCAGCGCCTTGATTCCCATTTTCCACGATTGGAGGTAGATCTCTTCGACATCGGCGACGGTAGCCGTCTCAGGCATGTTGACAGTCTTGCTGATTGCTCCCGAGATGAACGGTTGGGTCGCCGCCATCATCCGGACGTGGCCCATCGGGGGGATGGCCCGCTCCCCCATCGCGCAATCAAAGACCTCGTAATGTTCGGGACGCAGCCCAGGAGCATCGATCACATGGCCATGCTCGGAGATGTACTCGATGATCGCCTCGCTCTGTTCCGGCTGATAACCCAACGCGGCGAGCGCCTTGGGTACCGTCTGGTTGACGATCTGCATAGATCCGCCGCCGACCAGCTTCTTGAATTTCACCAGTGAGAAATCCGGTTCAATACCAGTCGTATCGCAGTCCATCATGAAACCTATAGTGCCAGTCGGCGCCAGCACACTAGCCTGAGCGTTGCGCCATCCATTGTTCTCACCGAGTCGGATACCATCCTGCCACGCCCTGGTGGCGACCTTGTGCACAGCACGGTCATTGTGGTCGTGGGTGCGAACCAGGTCGTTAGCCGCCGCGTGCTTGCGCATGACCCGCTGGTGCGCTTCGGCGTTGCGAGCATATCCATCGTACGGTCCGACGACCCCGGCGAGTTCCGCTGAACGCTTGTATGCGGCAGCGGTCATCAACGAGGTGATCGCCGCGGCCAGCGCGCGCCCACCGTCCGAGTCATAGGCGTGACCGGTGGCCATCAACAACGCTCCGAGATTAGCGTAGCCGATGCCGAGCTGCCGGAATGCCCTGGTAGTTTCTCCGATCGCCGCAGTCGGAAAATCTGCGAAGCAGATCGAGATGTCCATCGCGGTGATGACCAGCTCTACCGTCTTCGCGAACAACTCGGCGTCGAAGGTGAGGTCCTCGCGGAGAAACTTCATCAAATTGATCGATGCGAGGTTGCAACTGGAGTTGTCCAAGTGCAGGTACTCACTGCATGGGTTGGAGGCGGTGATGCGTCCGGACTCCGGGCAGGTGTGCCAATCATTGATGGTGTCGTCGTACTGCAGACCGGGGTCAGCACATTCCCATGCTGCCTTTGTTATATCACGGAAAAGCTCCCTAGCCCGCACCGTCTCGATGACGTCGCCGGTTGTGCGGGCGTGCAGTGCGAACTCGCCACCGGCCTCCACGGCACGCATGAACTCGTCCGATACTCGGACCGAATTGTTGGCGTTCTGGTATTGGACCGACGTGATGTCCTTGCCGCCCAGGTCCATATCGAACCCGGCGTCCCGGAGCACCCTGATCTTGCGCTCCTCAGAAGCCTTGGTCTGGACGAATTCGGCGATATCTGGATGATCGACGTCGAGCACCACCATTTTAGCAGCGCGACGGGTCGCACCTCCTGATTTGATAGTACCTGCCGAGGCGTCCGCCCCGCGCATAAAGCTCACCGGGCCGGATGCCGTGCCTCCCGAGGACAGCAGTTCCTTCGACGAGCGGATACGAGAAAGATTCAGGCCGGCGCCAGAACCGCCTTTGAAAATAAGCCCCTCTTCCCTATACCAGTTGAGAATTGATTCCATCTCGTCGTCGACCGAAAGGATGAAACACGCAGATACTTGTTGCGGCGATGCAGTCCCGACGTTGAACCAGACCGGAGAATTGAAGCTGAACACCTGGTGCAGCAGCATCCAGGTCAGCTCCTCGGAGAAAATCTCCTTGTCGGTGTCGGTGGCGAAGTATCCGTGCTCGACACCGGCTGCGGTGTAAGTTGTCACGACCCGGTCGATCAACTGGCGCAAGCTCGACTCGCGCTGCGTGCTACCCACCGCACCGCGAAAGTACTTGCTGGTGACGATGTTGACCGCATTAACCGACCATGAGTCGGGGAACTCCACGCCGCGCTGTTCGAAGTTGACCGTGCCGTCCCGCCAGTTCGTCATCACGACATCTCGGCGCTGCCAGGTCACCTCGTCGTAGGGATGGCGTGCCTCGGTGGTGTAGACCCGCTCCATCCGCAGCCCGCGCTGGGGTCGCGCGCCAGGCCAAGCTCCAGCGGTCCCCGTCCCGTTGCCAGCCGGAGTCCCGACGGTCTCGGTCATCCCTCATCCCCCTCAGTCGCGGTGTGCATACTCCCGGCGTCGGGTCTTTCCCGGTCCGGAGCGGTCGGATCCTTCGTCGTGTGGTCGTGGCGTGGGAAGTTACGCAGGCTTCGGATCTCCTTCTCGAAGTCCTCGATCGACGAGAACGATCGGTAGACGCTGGCGAAACGTAGGTAAGCCACCTCATCGAGATCCCGCAGCGGGCCGAGGATGGCCAACCCGACCTCCTGACTGGGCACCTCGGCGCTGCCCAAGGACCGGATCGCCTCTTCGACCCGGTGCGCCAACTGCTGTAGCGCACCCGGGTCCACTGGGCGCCCCTGGCAGGCCCGGCGTACTCCGCGGACGATCTTGTCGCGGCTGAACGGCTCGGTGACACCCGAGCGTTTCACCACGGCCAGCACCAGCTCCTCAACCGTCGTGAACCGCCGACCGCACTCGGGGCAGGACCGGCGCCTACGGATCGCCTGGCCATCCTCTACTTCGCGTGAGTCGATGACGCGTGAGTCGCCGTGCCGGCAGAACGGACAGTGCATACCCGCACCCCCTTCCGCATCACGGCGATGGCTACCCGACCCAACCTGTACGTGAACAACATCGCTGTAACTACTCTATATTGTGGTGGTCGCAGATGTCGAACCGCCACGCGCGGGTCCGTAGGGGGCGCGTTGGCGTCAAC
>JAODNG010000002.1 GCA_025465385.1 Pseudonocardiales bacterium | reverse complement strand
GTCGGCCACCACTAGTCCGATTACATCCAGTGTCGCGTCGATACCCATGACCGCGACGCTACGACCCCGGGTGACCGGCTGTCTTGGATGGATCGGACAACCCGGATCCCGCGGCAGCGGCGGCCTGCCGGAAGCGGGTGAACTCGGCCACCATCGCCGGCAACGACCAGTGCGCGTTGAGGCCGCTGGGGTTGGGTAGCGCCCAAACCAGCGTCGTTCCCCAGGCGGGCTGCGGTCCGACGGTGGCCAGGGGCGCGGCGAAAGCCACCCGGTAGGCGGTGATCCCAACGACGCCCAGCGCGTTCGGACGTAAGTCGCGCACGAGATTTCGGAGGTCAGCGCCGCCGGCCACCAGCTCGGCCCGGCTCAGCTCGTCGGCCCGGGCGGTGGCCCGCGGCACGATGTTGGTGATCCCCACACCGAGCGCGGGCAGCAGGTCTTGCTCGTCGGGCCGCAACCGGCGCGGGGTGAAGCCAGCACCGTGCAGCGCCGGCCAGAAGCGGTTGCCCGGCCGGGCGAAGTGCCGGCCGGTGGCGGCGGAGGTCAGGCCCGGGTTGATCCCGCAGAACAGCACCCGCAGCGGCGGGTCGTCTAGACCCGGTAGCACGTCCGCAAGGACCCGTGAGTGGCGATGCGACTCCTGGCTCACATCGCCGCTCACGGGTTGCGGATCTCTGGGTCGGCGGGGATGTCGGCCGGGGGAAATGCGGAACCCACGGTGCGGGAGTCCTCGGCAGGCTCGGGGTTCCCGCTGATCAGCGCCCGAGAGCCGGCGTTGAGCACGGCGAGCAAGGGCACCGCCAGCAGGGCTCCAGCGATACCGGCGACCACTGAGCCCACCGCGACGGCCAGCACCACTGCCACCCCGTTGAGCTCGACGGCGCGGCCCATCAGCAGCGGCTGCATGACGTTGCCCTCCAACTGCTGCACGCCGACTACTACTGCGAGCACGATCAGCGCCGGCACCAGCCCGTTGGTTACCAGCACGACCAGCACCGCGACCACACCGGAGACCACCGCACCGACCACCGGGATGAACGCCGCCAGGAAGGTCAACGCGGCCAGCGGCACCACCAACGGGGCACCCACCGCCACCAACCCGATCCCGATACCGACCGCATCCACCACCGCCACCAGCGCGGTGGCCCGGATGAACCCGACCAGGGAGGCGAATGCGCGCTGCCCAGCGACATCGACCCGGGGGCGGACCGGGCCAGGCACCGCACCGAGCAGGAACCGCCACATCGACCGGCCACCGTAGAGGAAGTAGATCAACGTGAACAACGCGAGCGCAGCACCAGCGAGGTATTGCCCGACCGTGAACGCGGTGGACAACGCGCCAGAGGTGATCGCATAACGGTTGTTCGCCACCGAGCGGCTCAGCGAGTCGAGCAGGTTCTGCAGGTTCACCGGGGGCAGGCCGAAGGGCGGGTGCTGCAGCCCCACCCGGATCTGCTGGACGCTGTTGGCGACCTCCGTCTGCAGGGCGGGCAACCCGTTGATGAACGCCTGGACGACGAATCCCAGCAGCCCGCCGATCAGTGCGAGTCCGGTGACCAAGACCACCAGAGTGGCCAGCCCCCGGGGCACCCGGTGCCTGGTCAACCAGTCCACTACCGGGCCCAACAACGCCGTCAGGAGCAGGGCCACCGCCACCGGGATCACCACCTGCTGCAAGGCGATGGCCACGTAGCCCAGCACGACGATCAGTCCGGTCACCGCCAGCATCCGCCACGACACCGCGGCCGCCACCCGCAGCGGGTAAGGCACGGCAGCCGCCGCGTCACGGCTAGCCGAGCTCGGGCTGCGATTCACGCCGCCACGCTATCCGCTCACGCCCCCCGGCGGCTCCTCCTCGGGCAGAGCCCGCCCATTCCCGTGGAGCTAGTCGAAGGACTCGCCAGCGTCGGCTTTGGCAATCAGTGACGCGGGCGGGGTGAAGCGGGGGCCGTAGCGGTCAGCGAGTTCGCGCGCGCGGGCGACGAAGGCGGCCGGTCCACCGGGGTAGCCGTTGATGAACTGCACCACGCCGCCGGTCCACGGCGGGAACCCGATCCCCATGATCGAGCCGATGTTGGCGTCGGGCACCGAGGTGATCACACCCTCGTCGAGGCATTTCACGGTCTCCAGCGCCTCGATGAACAGCATCCGCTCTTTCATATCCGCAAACGGGATCGCATCCGGACTGAACGGTCCGAGGTGTTGGGCGAGGTCAGGCCACAAGCGGGTACGCCGACCAGCCTCGTACTCGTAGAACCCAGCGCCGCCGGAACGTCCCGGGCGGCCAAGCTCCAGCACCATCCGGTCGACGATCGCGTCGGCGGGGTGCGGGGTCCACGTGCCCCCGGCGGCCTCGACACCGCGCCTGGTCTGCTCACGGATCATGCGGGTCAAGGTCAGGGTCAGCTCGTCCATCAACTGAAGCACCGGCGCCGGGTAGCCGGCCTGCAAGGTGGCCTGCTCGATGGACGCCGGGGGGGCGCCCTCGGCGAGCATGGCGACGCCCTCGTTGAGGAAGGTGCCGATCACCCGGCTGGTGAAAAAGCCGCGGCTGTCGTTGACGACGATCGGGGTCTTGCGGATCTGCTGCACCACGTCCACCGCGGCGGCCAGCGCCGCGTCTGACGTCTGCGCGCCGCGGACGATCTCGACCAGCGGCATCTTGTCCACCGGGGAGAAGAAGTGCAGGCCGAGGAAGTCGGCCGGGCGGTCCACTCCCGACGCCAGGTCGGTGATCGGCAGCGTCGAGGTGTTCGAGCACAGCAGTGCATCGGGATCGACCATGTCGATGATCTCGGCGAAGACCTTCTTCTTCAGTGCCGGGTCCTCGAACACCGCCTCGATCACCAGGTCGCAGCCCTTCAGATCGGCCGCATCAGCGGTCGGGGTGATCCTGGCCAGCAGCGCATCGCGCTGCTCAGCGGTGGACCGACCACCGGACATGGCCTTGCTCAGCACCTTTTCCGAGTATCCCTTGCCCCGCTGCGCCGCCGCGAGATCCACGTCCTTGAGCACGACGTCCATGCCGGCGCGGGCACACGAGTAGGCGATGCCCGCACCCATCATCCCGGCGCCGAGCACGCCGACCTTGCTGAAGGTGCGCCGCGGATAACCGTCGGGCCGGCTGCCGCCCTTGTTGATGTGCTGCAGGTCGAAAAAGAACGCCTTGATCATGTTCTTGGCGACCTGGCTGGTGGCCAGGTCCATGAAGTAGCGGCTCTCGATCTGCAGCGCGGTCTCCACGTCCACCTGCGAGCCTTCCACCGCCGCGCACAGGATGTGGTGCGGGGCCGGCATCGGCGCGCCTTTGAGTTGCTTGCGAAGGGTGGCCGGGAACGCCGGCAACATCTGCGCCAACGCCGGGGTGGACGGCGTACCACCGGGGATCTTGTAGCCTCGGTCGTCCCAGGGCTGCTGCGCCCGCGGGTGCGCCGCGATCCACTCGCGCGCTCGCGCGAACATCTCCTCGGGCGTTGCGACTACCTCGTCGACGATGCCGGTCTCCTTGGCCTGCGCCGGGCGTAGCTGCTGGCCCTGCATCAGCAGCTGCATCAGGGCGGTCATCAGGCCGAGCATCCGGACCGTGCGGACCACCCCGCCGAGACCCGGCAGTATTCCCAACGTCACCTCGGGAAAGCCGATCTTGGTACTCGGGTTGTCCAGCGCGACGCGGTGGTGGCAGGCCAGCGCGATCTCCAGGCCGCCACCCAGTGCGCTGCCGTTGATGGCGGCGACCACCGGCTTGCCAAGCTTCTCCAGCCGCCGCAGCTGGCTTTTGAGCAGCGCGATGTGAGCGGCGAACTCGCGGGCATTGTCCGGCGTGACATTGCGCAACGCGTTGAGGTCAGCGCCGGCGAAGAAGGTCTTCTTCGCCGAGGTGAGGATCACTCCGGTGATCGAGTCCCGCTCGGCCTCCAGGCGATCCAGCGTCTCGCCCATCGAGGTGACGTAACGGTCGTTCATCGTGTTCGCCGACTTGCCCGGATCGTCGAAGGTCAGCGTGATGATGCCATCGGCATCGCGGTCCCAGCGAATCATTGCTACCCCTTACAGCCGCTCGATGATGGTGGCGATGCCCATGCCGCCGCCGACGCACAGCGTGGCCAGGCCGTAGCGCAAATCCCGGCGCTCCAGCTCGTCGATCAGGGTGCCCAGGATCATCGCGCCGGTGGCGCCCAGCGGGTGACCCATGGCGATCGCGCCGCCGTTGACGTTGAGTTTGTCGTGTGGCACGTTCAATTCCCGCATGAAGCGCAGTACCACCGCAGCGAAGGCCTCATTGACCTCCACGAGGTCGATCTGATCCATCGTCATGCCCGCCTTGGCCAGCGCCTTGCGGGTCGCCGGAGCTGGGCCGGTCAACATGATCGTCGGCTCCTCGCCGGTGACCGCGCCGGCGACGATCCGGGCCCGCGGGGTCAGCCCGAGATCCCGCCCGACCTGCTCGGAACCCACTACGACGAGCGCCGCTCCGTCGACGATTCCCGAGGAGTTGCCGGCGTGGTGCACATGCTCGATGCGCTCCACCCAGTGGTAGCGCTGCAAGGCGACGGCGTCGAACCCGGCCTGCTCACCGATGTCGGCGAAGGACGGGGTGAGCGCGCCGAGGCCGGCCATGGTGGTGTCCGGACGCAGGTGCTCATCACGCTCGAGGATGACGGCGCCGGTGCGGTCCCGCACTGGGACCACCGAGCGCTGGAAGTAGCCGTTGCTCCACGCCTTGGCGGCGCGGTGCTGGGATTCCACCGCGTAGGAGTCGACGTCGTGGCGGGTGAAGCCCTCGATGGTGGCGATCAGATCCGCGCTGACGCCCTGCGGGACGAAGCGAGCCGCGTAGGCGGTCTCCGGATCCATCGCGATGGCGCCGCCGTCGGAGCCCATCGGCACCCGCGACATCGACTCGACGCCGCCGGTGAGCACCAGGTCCTCCCACCCTGACCGGACCTTCATCGCACCGAGGTTCACCGCTTCCAGCCCCGAGGCGCAAAACCGGTTGAT
>JAODNG010000583.1 GCA_025465385.1 Pseudonocardiales bacterium | reverse complement strand
GTGCCGGGACCGGTTCGAGTGGGTGCCGGCGCAGGTGCATGACCTGGTAGATCACCAGCAGGACCAGGATCCCGAGCAGCACCGCGGAGGTGCCCTTGGTACCCCAGTTCAGCCCACCATGATCGAGTGGTTTGCTCAGCGAGTCCCCAGCGGTGGCGCCGAGGGGCCGGGTGAGCACGAATGCGACCCAGAACAACAGGGTGCCGTTGATGTTGGTCAGGTAGTGCGCGGCCGCAAGCAGCGCCATGATCCCGGCCAGCAGCAGAAAGCCGTCGCGGAACCCGATACCGATATCATCGGCCAGGAAGTCACCGCTGGAGGTGCCCAGGGTGTTGGAGAACAGTATGGCGATCCAATACAGCAGCTCACCTTTGAAGGTGGCGACGTTTTCTACGTCCAAAGTTTGCCCGCTGCGCCACCAGACCAGGAAGATGACACCCAGGCAGGTGGTCAGTACCAGCGCTCCCAGGGTGTAGCCCAACCCGCCGGTGCGGTTCATGAAGTCCGACATCGTGGTCCCAGCAGTGCTGGTCGTCACGATCACCGTCCAGAAGATCGCCGGGTGGAACTGGCGAGCCCGTAGCTGGAACACCACGCTGACCAGGAACATCGCAAAGAAGATGAGCGTGCTGGTCAGATAACCGACCTTCAACGTCTGCGCGAGAAGATCACCACCGGTCTCTCCCAGTGTGGTCGCGGCGATCTTTAGAATCCAGAACACCACTGTGACATGGGGCAGCTTGCGAGAGACATAGCTGACCGGGTGCTGCACAACCTCCGGACCACGCGGTCCGGGCACTACCGGCGTGGACATCGTTGTTTCATCCAACCCTTCTGCGTCTACAACGCTGGGCGGCGGGGCGCAACACACCCACAACAGGCCCGCGCATGCTGTCTTATGTATGGGTGGAGCTGTCCGTCGGCCTTGCTGGTGACCGCTGGCAGCAATGCACCGGTCCCGGCGACCACGCAGCTTCCGCTCTCTAGTGCAGTTCGCGCACGGTTCGCCGGTGAGGTTAACCATCGCTGGCTAGAACGCCCCTCGAAACGCAGCTTCTCACCTAAACGCATCAATTCCCCCAGCCAGAGAGCCGACGCGCCAGGACTCTCTGGGGAATCGTATCAGCGCAGCCGGAAGTGCGGGCGCCGATTAGGTAGTCTGATGGAATTTTTACGTAACGTTCTCATCGGATTCTCATCGTTCACAAGTGGACTCGCTTGTACTGTTGCGATGCCGTTAGGGTTCGATGAACGGCGGATTACAGTGCCTGCGCCGCCTCCCCCTGGCCTACCACAAGTGGGTTCACCTAATCGCGGGACTTGAAGGTTATGAAGGTATGCATAGTTCTCCTCTGATGGCGTTACCGAGCGCCCCGCGGCCGACAACGTACAGAGACCGGTCGATATCTCGCTCAGAGCTGAGAGCCGTGACTGCGCCACGGCGCCCAACGGTGTGCTACTCGCGACAACCGACCGAAGTGTCCTCCACTCGCCACCCTGGCCTGCTCCGTTCGGCCGCGCACCGTCCTCAGGCGCACCGATGTCCCCAACTTGGTGGAGCGATCGTCGCTGGTGCCCATGGGTCGGGTCTGTCTGGCGGATCGCGGCGCGGTGTCCTGTGGTGACGCTGATCTGGCTGCCGGCAGGCAGCTAAGGAAGCGTTCCTCGATATAGCGGTCCAGATGGTCCCTGGAGCGTCACCGACGAAGGCGTGGGTGACCCCTCCGATAAGGGTAGCGCTATTGTGTACTACGCCGTGCAGGCGAACGCGGACTGCTCCAGAATTCTTTCCTCTGAGCAGAATTATGATTCCTTTCGTGAACTGCCCAAAGGTTGCACCATTCTTCAGAGTCAAAAACAGGTGCAAATAAAATAGCTCGCGGACAGTAATCCAGAAACATCAAGCCGAAGTGCGCTGATGCTTGTGTGCGAGTATCACGGTGACCACGAGCACGAGCACTCCAGTTGACTCGATGATCAGGGTGGCGGGCACGAGCGGTGTCTGCAGAGACTCGTGCACGCCGAACAGGCCCACAGTCAGGCTGAGGATCAACCCAGCGAGTGTTCCCGCAGTGAAGAGGGCGGCGAGCATGGCCGCGATGCTGAGCAGGCGGGCCGGCGCGACGAGCAACGCTGTAGCCAGCGCAATGGCGCCGATCCCATTGAGCAGGAACAGCATGCCGACCACCGGCACCTCGCGGTAACCGCCAAGCCACAGCTGGAGGTGGATCCAGCCCATGGCGCCAGTCAAACCTATTGCCAGTAGCCGAGCGACCATCACCGGCACCGACCGGACTGACCCGTCGCGTCGACCGATCACACAAAGGCTCATCAATAGCCGCCGGTGCTTCCGCCGGGCTCCGGCGCGCTGCTGCCGGCTCCGCCCGCGCCGCCGACGGTGAAGTGCGTGTCCATCCCCATCGTCTTGTGACCATCGACCGGGCAGTGGATCTCGTAGCGGCCAGGCTGCAGCGTCACCGTGAGCGTCGGTGCCCGCATCGCCCACCTCCGTCGAGTTCAGGTTCGGTTGTCGCGCAGGGCCGCACGACCGGGACCCTATGGAGACGGGACTATGTGTCGTCGACACCTGAGAACTCTGGTTTCTCGGCAGCGCCCAGCGGCCGGGAATTGCTCCACTCGCTGCAGCTTACGGGCCATTTGGCCCTTAGCCGTCTTCAGCAGTGTTGTGGGCGGCAACGACGACAATGCCGTGGGCGGCGATGTTAGTGAGGGTGCGGGGGCAACTATGCGGTCCATCCGGTCGGCTGGCGCGGCCCGTCACTGGCGTCGGCTAGTCGTCAGGGTCGGCATTCGGGTATCCGCCGCCGGCCATAACCGGAAGCTCGCAGGACACCGTGGTGCCGCAGCCCACCGGGCTGTGCACGGAAAACGTTCCGCCCAGCGCCTCGATACGGTCTTTGAGCCCGAGCAGTCCTGAGCCGCGGACTGGGTCGGCGCCGCCGATACCGTCGTCGCGCACGCGCAGCCGTAGCGTGCCGCCGGAGGCTTCGGCCTCCACCTCGACCACCGAGGCACGGGCGTGCTTGGCGGCGTTGGCCAGCATCTCCGAGACGACGTAGTAGGCGCCCACCTCGACGGGCTCGGGAAGCCGGCCCTCGACCCGCACCTGCATTTCCACCGGGATAGCTGAGCGGCGCCCCAGCGCGCGCAGCGCCGGGCGCAGCCCCGCCTCGGACAGGATCGCCGGATGTATGCCCTGGGAGATTTCCCTCAGCTCATCGAGCACGCCCAGGAGCTCCCCGGCTACGCCGTCGATCTCGGCACGGATCTCACCACCGTCGGAGGATGCCGCCGCCGCCGAACGCAGCGCCAGCGCCAGCGCGACGAGGCGTTGCTGGGCGCCGTCGTGCAGGTCGCGCTCGATGCGCCGGCGGCCCTCATCCGATGCGGCGACAATCCGCGCGCGAGAGGCCATCAGCTCAGCCCGGCTCTGCGCATTCGCCACCGCTGTCGCGACCAGGTCGGTGAACTCCGTCATCCGCTGCTCGGTGTCCGGCGGCAGTGGCCCCTGCCCGGACCCGACGGCGATCAGTCCCCACAGCCGGCCATGAACGTGGACCGGCATCGCGACCGCAGACCGTAGCCCCTCGCCCAGATAAGGCTCCCCACCCGGGATGTCGTAGTAGTCATCGACCCGGGCAGGCCGCCCGGTGCGCAGCACGGTCGCGGTCAACCCGATTGGCGGATAGCCCTCCCAGCGTTGACCGACCCGCACATGGGGACCCGTCGTGCCCTCGTTGGCGACGAGCGTGGCCGTCCCGTCGAGCTCATACCTGATCATCCTGGCGGTGCCGCTACCGAAATGCCGCAACACCTCCTTCGTTACCGCCGCGAACACCACCTCGGGCGGTTCGCCCCGCGCGACCAGCATGGCCAGCCGGCGCAGTGAGGCCTGCGTGTCGGCCAGTTCGCGCAGTTTCTGCTCGGCCTGGGCATTGGCGATGGCCATCGCGGCCAGCTCCACGAAGTCCGCCATACGTAACTCGGTCTCGGCCGGGAAGTCCTCCCGCGAGGTCGCCGCCACCGTGACCCCCCAGTAACGCCCCCCGACCACAATCGGCGTAGCAACCCCGGCCCGCATGCCCAGCTGCTCAACCCAGGCGCCATACGGACCCTTCGCCAACTGCTCGCCGTTAATCCGCGCCGGGCGCCCGGTCTGCAGCGCGGCAGTTTGAATCATCCCGGGCCTCAGCTCAAGCCGAAAGCCAACCGGTACCTGATCACTTACCCGGCCATAGGACCCAACAACAGTGAGGTAGTCCCCGACATTCTTTCCAGACTCACCGCGCTCCCCGGACGGGTGATCAATACGTGAGACGAACGTGGCCTCGGCACCGATCAGCCGGCCCAGCTCATCCGCCACCGCCGTAAACACCTCAGCCGGCCGGGCGCCGCTGGCCACCAGCGTGGCCACGCGCCGCAGCGCGGCCTGCTCACGGGCAAGCTCACTTAACCGTGCCCGGTCCACCGGATCACGGCTCGGCCCCGCATCGGCAGCATGGTCCACATCGGTTCCGGTGTCTGGCGTGCCCCCCAAAGCTGACCGTAGCCCGATGGTCACCGGGCGCCTAGCCGTGGAGGATCGAGCAACGTGGCGACCAGTCGGGCTTGACCGGTCCGGTGACGATAGTCGCCATGTGCACGGGCTACCGACACTGCTGGTCAGCGGGCAGCCCCGTCACGACGATGCTATTGACTCGTTTGGGGGTGACAGCGAGGCCTCGGTGAGGAGTCCTCTGCGCCTTACCTCGAAGGTCCACAGATGATTCGACGTTCGCTGTGTGCCCTCGCGCTGGTTGCGCTGCCGGCCGCAGCGCTCGCCAATCAGGCCAGCGCTGACGCAGTCGGGCTGGGGGCCGACGGTCTGGCACCGAGTAACACCAACCAGAGCGGGCCCGTCTTGCAGACCGCCGTTGACAAGCTGGCAGCCGCGTTGCGCTGCCACGACGCGCCCCATTCCTCCGGCGGGGAGCCCGCGCTGCTGGTGCACGGTGGAACCTTGACCGGGTCGGAGAGCTGGCACTGGAACTACGTGCCCGCGCTTAACAACGCCGGCATCGACGTGTGCACCGTGGATCTGCCAGACCGGGCGCTGACTGACATCCAGGTCTCGGCCGAATACGTCGTCTACGCCGTGCGCCAGATGCGCGAGAACTACCACTCCAAGGTCGACATCTTGGGGCACTCGGAGGGCCCGGTGGTGGCCCGATGGGCGATCAAGTTTTGGCCCGACGTCCGCAACTCGGTCGACGACATGGTCGGACTGGAAGCCGCCTACCACGGCACGGCCGTCACCAACATCTTCTGCGCCACGGGTTCGTGTGTCCCGGTGGCGTGGCAGCTTTCCATCGGCTCGAGCTTCCTCAGGGCCCTCAACGCCGACGACGAGACCCCGGGCGATGTGAGCTACACCAGCATTTACAGTCTTACTGACGACGGCGGCGCCGTGCCGCAGCTGCCACAGTCGGTGTCCAAACAGGGCGACGGCGCCACCAACGTGCCAATCCAGAGCATCTGCCCCGTCCGGGTCGTCAGCCACGTTCAGGCCCTCGCGGATGCAGTCGCGTACGCCGTCGTTATCGACGCCTTCGCCCATCCTGGGCCCGCCGACCCCTCTCGAATCGACCCTAGCGTCTGCGACCAGTTGTTCCTGCCCGGCGTGACCCTTGACTCCTTCGCCATCCACGTCGCCACCATCTCCGCCATCCTCTATGCCTACTCCTCCGGAATCGCCTACCCCACCGTCCATCGCGAGCCCCCGCTGCGCTGCTACGCACGGTCCGAAGGTTGCATTTAAAGCCTCAGAAGTGGTGAAGCCCCATTCTCCGTTCTCTCGTAATGAGCCGGAGGTTCGCTGCGAATACTGGAGACGAGCTGTCGGTTCGCTGTGAATACGAGTTGCAAGCTGTCGGTTCGCTAGGAATGCCGGTGACTCGGGCGATCGGCGGGTACCGTAGCAATCGGCGAGGAAAACGCATCCGGCGTCTCCTCCAGGAGAAAGGAACAGAAATGAGCACACGACCCTGGGACCGGAATCGCAAGAACGACGACCGGCGCAAGAACGACGCCGACGATCGGCGTAAATGTGGCCGCAGGTAATAGTCAGTCACTGAGGCGGGGCTCCCCATCGCGTGCAAACACGGAAGGGGGGCCCCGCCAGTGGATGAGAGGGGAACGGGGGATGCGGTCGCCGCGGGAGCTGATGGAGTGGCTGATCCGGCCGGCGCCAGTCGAGCCTAACGAATTGGGACAGCCCGCCCCGGCGTTGCGGGTGCGGGAGGTCTTCACCCGGTTCTGGCCTGACGCCCGTCCCTTTCGGGCCTGGTTGGCACTGAGCCTGGTCCTGGTCGTGGTGGCACCACTGCTGGACACGGCCACGATCTGGCTGTTCAAACTACTGATCGATGACGTGCTCACGGTCCGCAATTTCTCGGCGTTCCCCCCGATCGCTATCGCGTATGTGGCGATCAGCGTGGTCATCGGGGTCGTGGAATTCGCCGACGACTACCTCACCGCATGGATCGGAGAGAACTTCCTGCACCAGCTACGGACCCGAGTGTTCACCCACCTGCAAACCTTGTCGGTAAACTTTTTCGACCGACGCCCACTGGGCGACACCCTCAGCCGACTCACCGGGGACGTGAGCGCGATCGAGAACCTGGTCCTCTCCGGGGTCACTGACACCGCCGCGCAGGTCATCAAGATCGGTTTGTTCGCTGGGGTGTTGTTCTATCTGAGCTGGCAGTTGGCACTGGTTTCGGTGGTCACGGTGCCGGTGTTCTGGCTGGCCGCCCGCTTCTTCTCCCAGCGGATCAAGACCGCGTCCCGCGAGGTACGCCGACGCAGCGGTGAAATCAGCACCCTCGCCGAGGAGAGCCTGGGCAACACCACCCTGATCCAGGTCTACGGCCGCCACCAGGCCGAGATCACCCGATTCACCCAAGCAAGCCGGAGCAGCGTCACTGCCGAACTCGCCGCCACCCGACTCCGCGCGGCGTTCGCACCCCTGAGCAACCTCCTCGAGGTCGCCGGAGTCATGGCCATCATCGGCCTGGGAGTGTGGGAGCTGACCAGCAACCGCATCACCCTGGGCGGGCTGCTGGTGTTCCTGGTCTATCTCTCCCAACTCACCAGCCCCCTACGCGGCCTCGGGCAACTGTCCACCACCGCCTACACCGCCGCAGCCAGCGCCGAACGCATCATCGACCTACTCGACCAACAACCCACCATCCACGCCCCCGCCCACCCCGTCCGGCTACGCCATCCCCATGGCGAGATCTCAGTCGACCGGGTCAGCTTCCGCTACCCCGGCGCCGCCACCGACACCCTGAGCGAGATCAGCTTCACCCTGCCACCGGGGGGCAACCTCGCGCTGGTCGGCACCAGCGGCTCGGGTAAAACCACCCTGACCAAACTTCTCCTTCGGCTGCACGACCCCAGTAGCGGAACCATTCGCCTAGACGGCATCGATGTACGCGACCTCGATCCAGACCAGCTGCGCGCCACCATGGCCGTCGTCCTCCAAGAGACCCTGGTACTCGATGGCACCATCGCCGAGAACATTCTCACCGGCCGCCCCAACGCCACCCGAACCGAGCTAGAGGCCGCCGCGATGGCCGCCGACGCCCACGAATTCATCACCGCCCTACCCCAGGGCTACCACACCCGGGTCGGACAACGCGGCCGGCTGCTCTCCGGGGGGCAACGCCAACGCATCGCGATCGCCCGCGCCATGATCCGCAACGCCCCCCTCCTGATCCTCGACGAACCCACCACCGGCCTCGACGCCCAAGCCAGCGAACACATCCTCACCCCGCTACGCCGACTCATGACCGGACGCGCCACCTTCATCATCTCCCACAACCTGACCACCGTCACCGACGTCGACCAGATCATCTACCTACAGCACGGCCGCATCACCGAAACCGGCACTCACCACCAATTACTCACCCGCAACGGCGGCTACGCCCACCTCTACCGAACCCAACTCAACCGCGACTACGCCCGCCAAACCGAACCCCCCAGCACCGACCCGACCCACCATTACCGAGCTCCAACCAGCCCCGGTCGACACCGCGCCCCTGAAGTCTCACCAGTCCCGGCATAGCCCTCTCACGGGTAACGCGATGATCGCAAGGCCGTCAAAGCTCGGCGACTCGGGCGACTGCGTCGACCGAGCACAACTACTGGCATCGCAGTGGCCTCACAGCTGACGTACAGCAATGGCACAGGGCGAGGACAGTGCGGTGGCTAATCCTCATGAAACATGAGCGTCGACATCGATGAGCCGATCAGTCTGCCGGCAACCGGGAGTGGTCGCACCGTCCTAGACATAGTCGTCCCGGTCTACAACGAGGAGCGAGACCTCGAACCGTGTATACGGACGCTGCGTGAGCACATGCTGAGAACATTCCCGTACCGTTTCCGTATTAAATCGCCGACAATGCCAGTGTCGATGACACACTGGTAATTGCGTCTCGTCTGACCGCTGAGCTTCCAGAGGTCTCGGTCGTGCGGCTGGAGGTCAAGGGCCGCGGTCGGGCGCTGAAGACAGTGTGGTCGGCGTCGGATGCTCAGGTCCTTGCCTATTGCGATGTGGACCTCTCCACCGATCTTAACGCGGTGTTGCCCCTCGTCGCGCCGCTGATATCGGGGCATTCGGACCTGGCGATCGGGACCCGCTTGGGCCGCGGCTCGCGGGTGGTACGCGGGGTCAAACGAGAGTTGATCTCGCGCTGCTACAACCTCATTCTGCGTGGCACGTTGGCCGCCGGATTTTCCGATGCACAGTGCGGTTTCAAGGCGATCCGGGCTGATGTAGCGCATCGGTTGCTGCCACTGGTGGAGGACCTGGGCTGGTTCTTCGACACCGAGCTGCTGGTGCTGGCCGAGCGGGCCGGGTTGCGCATCCACGAAGTACCGGTGGACTGGGTCGACGATCCCGATTCGCGCGTCGATTTGGTGGCCACCGCGGTGGCGGATCTGAAGGGTGTGTGGCGGGTCGGCCGGGCGTTGGCGGTCGGTGCGTTGCCGATCTGTGAGCTAGGGAGCCAGCTCGGCCACCGGCGGTTGCAGACGCCCGTAGCAGGTCCGCCGGCTGCGATGACCAACCAGCTGGCCCGGTTCGCGGTGATCGGGTTCGTCAGCACTGTGGCCTATCTTGTGCTGTACCTCGCGTTGCGCGGCTCGATGGCTGCGCCCTGGGCGAACCTGCTTGCGCTGTTGATCTGTGGGGTGGTCAACACCACCGCGAACCGGCGGATCACCTTCGGGGTCCGCGGCCGTGACCGTGCCGCCCGTCACCAGTCCCAGGGCCTGGTTGTGTTTGCGCTTGGACTGGGCCTGACCTCGGGCGCGCTGGGACTGCTCGACATGGTGGCGCCAGGAGCGGGACCGATGGTCGAGGTGACCGTGCTCATACTCGCCAACGCCGTCGCGACCGGCTTGCGGTTCGTGTTGTTCCGGTACTGGGTGTTCCGCGCAACTACGAGACCCACCGCCCCGACCCGTGCGCCATCCACCCAGACCGCAGCCTGACCCGCGTGCCCCCGTCGTATTTGCCCGACAGCTGGGAGGACATCCCCGTGACCACCGCATCCAGCCGCACCGGCCAGCACCCGCCCGGCGGCTCCGGTCTGGCAGGCGCGCCTACCGCGACGCCGCAGCCAGCCCACCGCCGACCCCACTGGGAGCTTCCCTGCCTGGCCGTCCTGCTCGTCGGCACCGGTGTGCTGTACCTGTGGCAGCTCGCCGGCAACGGCTGGGCCAACACGTTCTACGCCGCGGCCGTGCAGGCTGGCACCAAGAACTGGACCGCGTTCCTCTTCGGCTCACTGGACTCCGGCAACGCGATCACCGTGGACAAGCCGCCCGCTTCGCTGTGGGTGATGGCACTGTCCGGGCGAATCTTCGGCTTCAACTCGTGGAGCATGCTGGTGCCGCAGGCGCTGATGGGAGTCGGGGCTGTCGCGCTACTGTGGGCGACGGTCCGGCGTGTCTCGGGTCCCGGCGCCGGTCTGCTCGCCGCGACGGTGTTTGCGCTGACTCCGGTGGCGGCGCTGATGTTCCGGTTCAACAATCCCGACGCGCTTTTGGTCCTGTTCATGGTGGCCGCCGCGTACTGCACGCTGAGGGCGATCGAGAAGGCGGGCACCCGCTGGCTGCTACTTGCCGGCCTGTTGATCGGCTTCGGCTTCCTGACGAAGATGCTCCAGGTATTCCTCGTCGTTCCGGGACTGGCGCTGGCGTACCTGTGGGCGGCACCGGCGTCGCTGGGCATGCGGATCAGGCAGGTGCTCGCAGCCGGGTTCACGATCATCGTCGGCGCGGGTTGGTGGCTTTTGGCGGTGGCGCTGTGGCCGGTGTCGTCACGGCCCTATATCGGCGGATCGACCAATAACAGCCCGCTGGAGCTGGCGTTCGGTTACAACGGCTTGGGCCGGATCTTTGGTCAGGGCCATCCCGGCGGCGGGTTCTTGCCCTCCCCCGCTCACGCGGACATGCCCCGGGGTATGACGGGTGGTGCAGGCGGCCTGTTC
Organism: Pseudonocardiales bacterium; assembly: GCA_025465385.1. Classification (GTDB taxonomy): domain Bacteria; phylum Actinomycetota; class Actinomycetes; order Mycobacteriales; family Pseudonocardiaceae. The sequence continues at coordinate 1,553 of JAODNG010000583.1, read as the reverse complement.
GGTGGCGACGCGGGACTGAGCCGGCTGTTCACCGGCAGCTTCGCCACTCAGGCCGGCTGGCTGTTACCGGCAGCTTTGCTACTGCTGGTCGTCGGATTGTGGCTGACCCGCCGCGCGCCGCGCACCGACCTGGTACGGGCCGGTCTGCTGCTGTGGGGCGGCTGGGTACTCGTCACCGCGCTGGTATTCAGCTACATGAACGGGATCATTCACCAGTACTACACCGTCGCCCTAGCCCCCGGAATCGCGGCAGTAGTCGCTATCGGCGGCCGCGCGGTCTGGCAACAGCGCCACACTTGGCTCGGCCGGGTCGTCCTCGCTGTCACGACCGCCGGTACCGCGGTCTGGGCGCAGACGATGCTCGGTTGGTCGCCGGAGTTCCTCCCTGGCTGCGCTGGGTCGTCCTGGTCATAGGGGTAGTCGCCGCGGTCGCGTTCCTCGTGCCGCTAAGCGGGCGCCGCTGGCTCATGGTCGCCACCATCGCTGCCGTGACAGCGGGTCTGATCGCGCCCGCGGCCTACGCGGTCGAGACCGTACTCACCCCGCGATCGGGACCGATCGTTACCGCGGGACCCCCAATTACGCAAAGCGATTCATCCAGGCTGGGCGGCTTGCCCGCCGGATTCCCAGGGATGAACAAGACCCGGCGTGGCGGTGGGAGCCCCATGGACGTCGCCTCAGCCAACAGCGGCCTCGTCGCCCTATTGAAGTCGGCGCCCACGAAGTGGTCAGCCGCGACGATCAGCGGCTCCAGCGCAGCGTCGCTCGAACTCGCCAGCGGCACCGGCGTGCTCGGCATCGGCGGATTCATGGGCTCCGACCCCTACCCGACCCTCGATCAGTTCAAGGCCTACCTTGCCAGCGGGCAGATCCGATACTTCGTCGCAGGTCCGATATTCGACGGACGATTCGGAGGCGGCTTACCTGGTGGCGACGGCGGTGACCTGGATCGTGGAAGACCAGGCGAATTCGTCAAAGGAACGAGCACCCAGATCAGTCAGTGGGTCAAGGAGAACTTCACCCCTATCACCATCGACGGGCAGACCATCTACAACCTATCCCAACCCAAGCTCTGACCAACCGAACAAACGGCGAAGTCCGCGTTACTACAGAAACGACCGTGCCTGTCTCCTTTCGAAAATCTTTGCGGCCAGGCCCGCCTAGCCAGCGATCACACGTTCTCAGCTAACTGTGAGGTTGTGAACAGGTTGCTCACACGTTACCCGGCTATACCTCAAAGCGGGGTCCGCAACAGTTCGACTACTGGGGGGTGTGGCTGGTGATGGTGCCGAGAACTTACGTGGGGGCGAGTCGGATCGGACGCGCCATCCAAGGCCCCAGCCGCGGCCGCGGTCGGACGACGGCATACCTGGCATTGCTAGCCTTGGCGATCACCCTGCTAAGCGCTGGTAGCGGCTTAGGTGCCGCGCTGATCTGGCCGAAAACGTACGGAGCCCGCGCGGAGATCCTCTACTCCCCGAGCCAGGACCAGCAGGGCGGCGACCCTCTCGCGCAGGATCCCCAGCTTTCCACTCAATTGGGGATTTTTAAGA
>JAODNG010000552.1 GCA_025465385.1 Pseudonocardiales bacterium | reverse complement strand
TGAAGACGGTCACAACGACCACAACCCGCGCCTTGACCAGTTCGCCGCTTCAGACATGACCCCCCGACGGGCGCGGTTGGTCAGGGTTTCCGAGGCTGCCTGTGGGCACGACTCTCTACTTCATCGCGTGGCAAGAGCGCGTCGTTCCCCTTAATGCAACGAATGCCCTGAACGGACCTTTTCTACGAGCTGCGCGAACGCGTGGTGGTGCGGCGCCCGCCCGGCGGACTCTCAGATGGCGAAGTCGTCCATTCCGCCGAAATCGCTTAAGCCCGGATCGCCCATCATCTCGCCACCCGGATCAGGGCCAGGGTCGTCGACGGCCATGTCATCGCCGCTGGCCATCGCGTCGCCTCCCATCTCATCGCCGAGGAAGGCGTCGGCGATCGCTGTGCCGACGAAGGCTCCTGCCACGCTGGCAAGCAGGCTACCGGCAATAATCCCGCCCATGCCCATCCCGCCGCCCATCCCGCCGCGGCCACCGCCCAGGGCACGTTCCATCGTGCCGGGCTCGCGCATCTCGGCGCGGGTAGCCATTCTGGCCAAGGATTGCGGATCGTCCGCGGCGGCGCGCTCGGAAGCGGGCACGGCGTTGCCGAGGTCTTCGAGCACCTTGCGACGCTGGTCGCGGGACAGTTTCGCGAATGCTTCGGCGTGAGCGTGCTCCAGGGTCTCGGGCGGCGCGGTGCGCAGCATGTAGCGGTAACGCTCCACGGCCACCTCATCGGGATCTCGCCCCGAGGCGCCTGCCTGGTGCTGCGCCGCTGATTGGTCCGGCGGCCCGATAGGACGTTCGGCGGCGCCGCCACCTAATCCACTCAGATCACTGCCGCCGCTGCCCTCGCCGTTCCGAGACGCGAAGGTCTCGCGAAATTTGTCAAGCAGACCCATTGAGGTGTTCCTCCTTTTCTGGTGCCCGTCTAGGTCGGCGGCTGACGCACCGGAGATAGTTGGTCACGTCCACCGACGCGTTGGTGTCAGCGTTTGCCCACCTCTGCGCGACCTGCTCGATCTTTTATTGAGCGCTGGCCAGAGCCAACGGATCTCCGATGACGTCAGCCCCGGATCAACGTTTTTTCATCAAGCGGCCTCGGAGGTCTTCGATTTTGCGGCGCGTACTGGGATCCCGGGCGAGCTGCTGGGCACGGTCAGCAAGCCGTCGCCCCTGCGGACTACGCACCAGCCGGGTGATGCGGTCGACCAACGACGCCATGGCACGGTCTCCTCGAGTTGACGTTGACAACTGACAGAGCCAGTATGACTGCCGTATACGAGCACCGCTCGTCCATTCTCGGCCACGATCTGGGTGGTTTCATTGCCGGAAGTCGGCAAGGACCTCGGTGTTGTCGGGCCACCCGAGCGCGCGGGCTCCGAGGACCGCCGTGTGCAGCGTGTACCGGTGGGCGGGGTTGCCGACGTGCAGGCCGGTGAGGGTGGCGATGCGGTGCAGGCGATAAGTGATGGCGCGCACCGACAGGTGTAGCCGCTGCGCGGTGCGAGTGGTGTTTCCGCCGCTATCGAGGTAGGCCTCGAGAGTCGCCAGAAGCGGTTCGGCGCCGCCGCGAGCCCGACGTAACGGGGTAAGCACCGTCTCGATGAGATCGCACAGTGCGGCACGGTCACGTAACAGGACTTGGTAGACGAGCAGCTCTTCGGCCCTCACGACCGGCTCGGACAATCGGAGTCGAGCAGCCAAGGCCAGGGTGTCGCGTGCTTCGCTGAACGAGCGAGCCACCCCCGACGGTCCGGGATGGGGCCGCCCCAGCACCATCCACACCTTCTCAGTCCGCCGGTCGCCGGAAGCCAAGGCGAGGTGGGCCGCCGCCAGCACGGCATCCAAAATCTGCGGAGACAGCGCTGGTAACACGATGACGAGCTCACCGTCACGAGTCGTGATCAATGCTTCGAACGCACCGAGGGGACCCGTGAGCGCGGCGGATACCTGACCCAGCAGGGGACTGGCTTCCTGGAACGGGACCGCGGAACGGGCGAGCAGCACCGTGTGCGGCCCAGCCAGCTGTAGGTCGTAGGACTGCGCCCGCACGAGCAGGCCGGCCGGGTCGGCGGTGCCGGCTAGCAGATCATCGACGAACTCACGGCGCATCGCCTCCTCGCGGCGCACCACGGCCCGCCGGGCGGAGGTATAGCCCTCCGCCAGAGCAGCAACGACGTCGTCGCACGCGCGCAGCACCCGCTGCCCGGCGGCACGAACGGCGGGGGTGTCCTCACCAATGACCGCTGGCAGCTGGGGCCACGCCCGCCATGCGGCCGACAGATAGAGATCCACCAGCGCACGCAGCGCCACGCCCTGCTCCGCCGCACGTGTTCCCAAGGCCGCAAAGGCGGCGTTGGTGTGGCGGTCCCAGTCGTGTTCCGGACCATCAGCGGCAAGCCGATCCAGAAAGTCCCCGAGCAGCTCTAGATCCACCCCGCCGGCATCCGCGGCCGCGGATCGCGCTACCTCAAGGGTCCAGTCTTGCCGAACTACGGCAACAGAACACTCAGGCCGTGGTGGCTTTCCCCCTCGTCGTTGCGCGCTCATTGCACCATCCTGGCAGCCCAGACGGCGCACTCCGGTGGGGATGCGCTGGCGGCGGCGTCGTGCAATGCGCCCCATGGTGAGGTCTTATATTCGATCGCGTCGCCAACATCCTGCCGCTGGCGTTCGCGTCGGTGATCCTCTGGCGCTATGACCCGCTCCTCCTCGTCGTACTTCTTAGCCTGATCGTGGTCACTGGGCTGGTCATCGCGCCGCTTGTCCGTCGCCGCCAGGCACTCGTCGATCAGCGGGAGGCCGCCATCGCACGAGTGTCCGGTCACGTTGCCGACAGCCTGATGAACATGGAGACGGTGCGAGCCTTCGCCGCTGAGGATCGCGAGGCCGCCGAGCACAAGACACGCGTCGCCGAACAGCGAATGCTCTCCATCCGATCCTGGGATTACGCCAACCTCCGAATCGACACCCTGGTCGCGCCGATGGCCGTGCCCACCAATGCACTCGGCCTGTTGCTCGCCGTCAGCCTCGGCGGTGGGCGGCTCGGGGTGGAAGCGATCGTGGTGAC
>JAODNG010000531.1 GCA_025465385.1 Pseudonocardiales bacterium | reverse complement strand
CCCCAAGTCCGCGGTAACCCTCCAGACGCACCTTCACCGGCGTCACGTCCGCCGCACAGCAGGCCATCACCAGCCGCCCGAGATAGGTGCTGTCCTGAGCGCCGTGCACGACGAAGCCGACCAGACGCACCTGGCGACCGTGCAGGCTGTCTGCGTCGTCCCATACCGCACGGGTGACGAAGTCGCTCATCCGCAGCGCGGGAGCCGGGCCCACGGGCAGCGGCGGGAAGGCGATGGCAGGCTGCTTCGGAGCGACCGCCCGCGCCGAGCGGGACACGGTGTCCGCACCGAGCGCCGGCGGCGCGACTAGGAAGATCGCCAGCACCGGCAGCACCAGCAGCCAGGGACTGCGTCCAGCGTGATCATGCTGGTCAGGGGCGGCGCCCCCAGCCCGCACGTCACGACCGATGGAGATCAGGCCCAGCGCGAGGATGACCACCCCCGCGCAGATGAGGAAGGGCAGCAGGGAAGGCTTGACGTAGCGCAAGAAGCTGCCGTTGTACGCGATCTTGCACAAGGCGCCACCGAGGAGCACCAGCAGGACGTTCTGGGTTTCCCTTCTCATGGCACGCCCCCGAGCACCAGCACGCCGGCGAGCACCCCGCACGCGATCGCCACCACGAACGTCACCGGCGCGAAGCGACTAGCGAAGCCGCGCCCGAACGCTCCCGCCTGCAACGCCACCAGCTTGACGTCCACCGCTGGCCCGACCACGAGAAACACCAGCCGGGGCAGCAGCGGTACCGCAGTCAGCGACGCGGCGACGAACGCGTCAGCCTCGCTGCACAACGCGAGCACGACGGCCAGCAGCGCCATCACCAGGATCCCGAACACTACGTTGCCGGTCAGCGACGCCATCCAAGATGCGGGCACCAGGACGTTCAACACCGCTGCGGTGAGGCCGCCGAGCACCAAGAACCCGCCCGAGGAAACCATGTCATGCCGCGCGGTCTCGGTGAACACGGCGAAGGCACTGCGACCCGGCGGCCACTCAGACTGACGCAGCGCCCGTTGCGCGATCCACTCCGGACGACCAACACGCGCCCATAGCCAACCCATCACCAGTGCAGTCGCCATCGAGCCGAGGAACCGGGCCGCCACCATCCGAGGCTCACCCGGGAAGGCCACCGCGGTAGCCACCAGCACCACCGGGTTGACGGCGGGCGCGGCCAGCAGGAACGCCAGCGCCGCCGCGGGCGGTACGCCTTGTTGCATCAGGCGCCGGCACACCGGCACCGACGCGCACTCGCATCCAGGGAGCGCCATCCCGGCCAATCCGGCGACCGGTACCGCAGCTGTGGTCGTGCGCGGCAGCACCCGGCGCAACGCCAGCGGGGACACGAACGCCGCGATCAGCCCGCTGACCAAGACCCCCAGCACCAGAAACGGCATCGCCTGAACGCACACCGCCACGAAAACCGTGGCACCGGTCCGCACGGCCGGGATGTCGAACACTCGGACGAGCGGTCCCTGCGCCAGCAACGCCAGCACCAGCACCGCGCACAACACCTCAAGCGAGGTGACCCGGCGCTGCTCGGTCGCCCGCGCCCTTGACGGGGCGGCCATCAGGCAGGCAGCAGCTCGCCGCGTACCTGCGAGGCCGCGGACACCACAAGCATGAGCAGCGTACCCAGCGGCATCGTCTCCAGCCCGGCAGCCGGGAACGCATAACGCATTGTCACGTCCGCCCCGCGCTCGGTACGGACCAGCCCCAAGGTGCCGAACAAGCCCTGCCCGGCCCGGCTGGCGACGCGCTCGGCCAGCTCGCCGTCATCGGGAACGTCCCACGCGACCACGCAGGTCAAACTGAGCATCGCCAGGCCCTCGGCGAGCTCCACCGCCTGCACCGCGCACGGCACGTCGGCGTGCTGGAAGGTCAGGGAGCCGTCCTCGTCGACCTTGACGTCCTGGTAGCGCTCCAACGCTGTTCGGGCGGCGTCGAGCAGTTCCCGGGTGGCGGCGGCACCCTCGTCATGGCTCATCCGATTGTTCTCCTCGGAGTGCGAATTTCGACATGCCCGGTATCGACAGCGCTGCCGAACCGGCGGTCCCGGGCTGCGTAGACCTCGCAGGCCCGCCACAGATCGCGGCGGTCCAGGTCAGGGAACAGGACGTCTTGGAACACCAGCTCGGCGTAGGCAGCCTGCCAGATGAGGAAATTCGAGATGCGCTGCTCACCCGACGGCCGCAGGAACAGGTCGACATCGGGCATATCCGGTTCGTCGAGATACCGGGCCAGCATCCGCTCGTCGACCCGCTCCGGGTCGATCTCACCGCGGGCCGCCCGGCGGGCCACCTCGCGGGCCGCGTCAGCGATCTCGGCGCGTCCACCGTAGTTCACGCACATGGTCAGGGTCATGACGTCGTTGTCCGCGGTCAGCTCCTGAGCGACCTCAAGCTCACGGATCACGCTGCGCCACAACCGTGGGCGGCGCCCGGCCCAGCGCACCCGGACTCCCATCTCGTGCATCTGGTCGCGGCGGCGGCGGATGACGTCGCGGTTGAAGCCCATCAGAAAGCGCACCTCATCGGGGCTGCGCCGCCAGTTCTCGGTGGAGAACGCATATGCCGACAGCCACTTCACCCCCAGCTCGATGCACCCGCAGACCACGTCGAGCAGTACGGCCTCACCACGGCGGTGGCCCTCGGTGCGCGAAAGCCCGCGCTGCTGCGCCCACCGCCCGTTGCCATCCATCACCAACGCGACATGCCGCGGAACCCGCTCGGCACCTAGCAACGGCGGCCGAGCCCCCGACGGATGTGGATCAGGCGGGCGCACCACCGACCCATCCTTTCGCTTGTCGCATCCAGCGGGCTCAGCGGGGCTATTCGGCCGCTGGTAACCCCGCTCAGCCCGCTGAATGCGGAAGGCGGGGGCGTTCGACCAGGGGTAGGGAGCGGAGTTGGCGTTCGAGGTGCCACTGGAGGTGCGCGGCGACCAGGCCGCTGGCCTCCCGGCACGCCGCTGCCGGCACGGCTTCGGCGATCTGCCAGTCTCCGCACTCCAGTGCATCGAGCAGCTCCACGGTCTGTGCCGCCGGGGTGGCCGCGCCGGCTGGGCGGCAACCCGGACAGACCACACCCCCGGCGGGGACGCTGAACGCCCGGTGCGGTCCCGGTGCACCGCATCGGGCACATTCGGTCAGGGCCGGCGCCCATCCCGCGGTTCCCATCGCGCGGAGCAGGAAGGCGTCGAGCACCAAGGGCGCGTGCCGCTGCCCGTCAGCCAGTGCCCGCAGCGCACCGACCACCAGCAGGTACAGTCGCAGCACCGGCTCCCCCTCGGCGCCGGCCAGCCGTTCGGCGGTTTCCAGCACCGCGCAACCGGCGGTGTAGCGGCCGTAGTCACCGACCAGTCGGGAACCGAAGCCGTCGACCGTCTCGACCTGGGTGACGATGTCTAGCGTCCGCCCGCGGTAGAACTGCACGTCGGCGTGCCCGAACGGCTCCAGCCGGGCGCCGAACCGCGACGAGGTGCGCCGCACGCCTTTGGCCACCGCGCGTACCCGCCCGTGCCGGCGGGTCAGCAGCGTGATGATCCGATCGGCTTCGCCCAACTTCTGCACCCGCAGCACCACCCCGGTGTCGCGGTAGAGGTTCACCGACCCATCCTCGCACCGCAGCCCCGGACGAGTCAGAAACCGAGCCGACGAAGCTGCTTGGGATCCCGCTGCCAGTCCTTGGCGACCTTCACGTGCAGGTCCAGATACACCGAGGTGCCCAGCAGCGCCTCGATGTGCGTCCGCGCGCGGCTACCGACCTCCTTGAGGCGCTGGCCACCGCGTCCGATCACGATCGATTTCTGGCTGTCGCGCTCGACATAGAGGTTGACGTAGACGTCGAGCAGGCCGGCTCGTCCCTCCCGGGGATTCATCTCCTCGACCACCACGGCCAGCGAGTGCGGCAGCTCGTCGCGCACGCCCTCCAGCGCCGCCTCCCGGACCAGCTCAGCAACCAGGGTCTGCTCCGGTTCGTCAGTGAGTTCCCCGCTGGGGTACAGCGGTGGCGACTCCGGCATGCGGGCCAGCAGCAGGTCGGCGAGCAGCCCCACCTGGAAACCGTCGACCGCCGACACTGGCACCAGTTCGGCGAACTCGTCGAAGCCTGCTGAGCGCGCCAGGTCAGCCAGGCCGGCGAGCTGCTCAGCCACTCGCTGCGGGCTCACCAGGTCGGTCTTGGTCACGATGCCGAACACTGGGGTGCGCCGCGCCAGCGCAGCCAGCTCGCCCGCGATGAACCGGTCCCCAGCCCCGATCGTGGCGTCCGCGGGCACGCAGAACCCGATCACGTCCACCTCCGACCAGGTCGCCCGAACCAGGTTGTTGAGCCGCTCGCCGAGTAGGGTCCGGGGCCGGTGCAGGCCGGGCGTGTCCACCAGGATGAGCTGCCCGTCGGGCTGATGCACGATTCCCCGGATGGTGTGCCGGGTGGTTTGCGGCCGGCTGGAGGTGATCGCCACCTTCTGGCCCACCAGCGAGTTGGTCAATGTTGACTTGCCGACGTTGGGCCTGCCCACCAGGCAGGCGAACCCGGCCCGAAACGGCCCCTCGGTGTGCTGCGTCATGCCTGTCCCGCCGTCCGCAACACGCTTCTGACAACGCCGCGCTGATCGGCCAGCAACACCGGCGCAGCCGATCCAAGCTCCCGTACCGCAGCCAGCGAGGCAGCGTCCACGGCGCCGGACCCAGACACCACCGCAGCTGCCTCCAGGCCGGTCGCACCGCTGGCCACCGCCGCGGCCACCGCGGCCTGCAGCGCGGTCAACGCCAGCGAGGCCAACGACACCGTCACGCCGGTGTAGGTGCGTCCGTCGGTGTCCCGTACCGCGGCACCCTCCTGGGCGCCGGTGCGGGCCAGCGCCGAGCGCGCCAGCGTCACGATCTTGGCGTCCTCCGGGTCTAGGTCAGCAGAGTCCAGGTCGGTGGTGTCAGGCACTGGTGTCGCTCGCTTCCTGCGGGGGGTCAGCCCCGGCGTGGTGCTCGTTGTGCGTCGGGGACTGACGGGTTGCGGAATCGGACTGCGCGGAGACTGGGCGCACGGTGACGGTGGTGATCCGCAGCCGCCCGCGACGATCGTTGCCGCCCTCGGCGCGCAGCCGCAAGCCGGCCACCTCCGCCTCGGCACCAGGCACCGGCACCCGACCCAACCGCTGCGCCAGCAGGCCCCCAACGGTCTCCACGTCGGTATCTGCGAGCTCCACCTCGAACAGTTCAGCCAAATCGATCACCGGCAGCCGGCTGATCACCCGTACCGTACCGTCCCCGAGATGCTCGATCGGCGGCCGCTGGTCGGTGTCGGACTCGTCGGTGATCTCGCCGACGATCTCCTCGAGGATGTCCTCGATCGTCAGCAAGCCGGCGGTCCCGCCGTATTCATCGACCACGACGGCCATGTGGTTGTGCGAGACCTGCATCTCCTTGAGCAGCCCGGTCAAGAGCTTGGAATCAGGGACGAACGTCGCGGGCCGCATCACTTCGCCGACGGTGCCACCGGTGGGCTGCTCGGCCGCCACCAGATCCTTGATGTGCACGACACCGACGATGTCATCGACGCTCTCCCCGATCACCGGAATCCGGGAGAACCCGGAACGTAGGCATAGCGCCACTGCCTGACGTACTGACTTTTCCTGCTCAATCCAGATGATCTCGGTTCGGGGCACCATCACCTCGCGGGCCACGGTATCCCCCAGCTCGAAAACGGAATGGATCATCTCGGCCTCACCGGCCTCGACCACGCCGCTCTGACCCGCCATATCAACCAGTTCGCGGAGCTCGACCTCCGAGCTGAACGGCCCTTCTGGAAAGCCTCTACCGGGGGTGATCGCATTACCCACGCGAATGAGCAGCCGCGACAGCGGTCCCAGGATCCGGCCCAGTACCCGGACCGGTCCGGCCACGGCGAGGCCGACGCCATAGGGGTGCTGGCGCCCGATGGTGCGCGGACCCACCCCGACGACGACGTAGGTCACTACCACCATCGCCAACCCCGTGACCAGCACCGCGAGCCAGATCGGTGTCAACGCCCGCAACGCGGCCACCGTAACGAGCACCGTGGCGGTCAACTCGCAGCTCAGCCGCAACAACAGCAGCAAGTTGACGTGCCGGGGCCGGTCGGCGATGACCAGCGCCAGCGCGCTGGCGCCGAAGCGGCCGGAGCGCACCAGCGCCTCGACCCGGGCCCGGGACACCGTGCCCAGCGCGGCGTCAGCCGCAGCGAACCCCCCCGCGGCCACTACCAGGGTGGCGGCCAGGACCAGCAAGGGAACCGAAGACGTCAGCACTGTCGGTCCGGCTGTCCCGGGCGGTTATCCGGGCGGGCCGGACTCCTGCGGCCCGTCCAGACCGACCACTCCAAGCAGTCGGGTGTCCGCGTCCCGCTGCGCGATCTGGCGGCGATTGGCCAGGTCAGCGCGCCGGAACTCAGCAAGGACACCGTCCTGCAGGGCGAACATCTCGCGCTCCTCGGCGGGATCGGCGTGGTCGTAACCCAGCAGGTGCAGCACGCCATGCACGGTGAGCAGCTGCAGCTCGTCTAGCAGTGCATGACCAGCTGCGGCGGCCTGTTCGGCCGCGACCTCTGGGCACAACACGATGTCACCGAGTAGTGCTGGACCACCGGATGGGCTGTCCGGCCGACCACCCGCCAGCCCGCCCTCCTCAGCGTCGTCCATCGGGAAGGCCATCACGTCGGTGGGCCCGGGCAGGTCCATCCAGCGCTGGTGCAGATCGGCCATCACCCCGCTGCCGACCAGCAACACGGACAGCTCCGCCAATGGGCTGACGCCCAACCGGTCCATCGCGAAGCGCGCCGCAGCGGCGATCGATGCCTCGGGGACAACGGTGCCGGACTCGTTAGCGATCTCGATGCCCACGCCAGCGTCACCGTCTCCGGCGTCGGTCGGTGCGATTGGGCACTGGGCGCGCGCCGGTGCCCTCCTGGAGGACATCCCACCGCGCATAAGCATCGACGATGTCAGTGACCAGCCGGTGACGGACCACGTCGGCGCTGGACAGCTGCGCGAAATGCACGTCTTCCACGCCGTCGAGGATGTGTTGCACGATCCGCAGCCCAGACACCTGACCGCCTGGCAAATCGATCTGCGTAACATCCCCGGTGACCACGACCTTGGAACCGAAACCCAGCCGGGTGAGGAACATCTTCATCTGCTGCGGAGTGGTGTTCTGTGCCTCGTCGAGAATGATGAAGGCATCGTTAAGGGTGCGGCCGCGCATGTAGGCCAGTGGCGCGACCTCGATAGTCCCGGCGGCCATCAATTTGGGGATCGACTCCGGGTCGAGCATGTCGTGCAGAGCGTCATACAACGGGCGTAGGTACGGGTCGATCTTCTCGTACAGGGTGCCGGGTAGAAAGCCCAACCGCTCCCCCGCCTCGACTGCCGGCCGGGTGAGGATTATCCGATTGACCTGTTTGGTCTGCAGCGCCTGTACCGCCTTGGCCATGGCCAGGTACGTTTTTCCGGTACCGGCGGGTCCGATGCCGAACACGATCGTGAAGCGATCGATGGCGTCGACGTAACGTTTCTGGTTCAGCGTCTTGGGCCGGATCGTGCGCCCGCGCCGGGACAGGATGTCGAGGCTGAGGACCTCGGCGGGCGATTCGGTGTTGCCCTGGGCGAGCATCGTCAGGGTCTCCCGGACCGCGTCGGGACCGAGCTGCTGGCCGCGGCGGGCCAGGGTAACCAACTCGCCGAAGGCCCGCTCGGCGAATGCGACGTCCGCCGGGGTTCCGGTGAGGGTCACCTCGTTGCCGCGCACGTGCACGTCAGCGGCGAGCAAGTCTTCGATGATCTTCAGGTTCTCGTCCCGGGATCCGAGCAGAGACAGCACGGCGGCATCTGGGACCACGATCTTCGACTGGACCGGCTGGGGCTGCGTCGTCTCCGAACCGGATCGGGAGGCGCCCTCCACTGGGGTAGGGGTCACGTGGGAGTGGATCCTACTTCCTGCGCACGCGCGCGTCTCGGGTCAACCGGTAGGACAGATGCTAGTCGCAGACCTGACTCCGCGGGGCGTTGATTGGTGGTTCGCACCACGCGGCCCAGCTACGGCTCGTGGTTGGGCACCGGCTGGGCAGCTGTAGCCACCCGATCACCGAATGCATTAGTGAGTGTCGAAGTGAGCCGTGGCCATGCAATTCGCACAGTCACGGCTCAGTTTCGACGATCAAAATGGTGTTGCAACGCTCACCGGAAAGGATGCTGCGCCGCGGCGGAAACTGGGGGCTGTCCCGCC
>JAODNG010000512.1 GCA_025465385.1 Pseudonocardiales bacterium | reverse complement strand
CTCTTCCGATCTAGGCCACCCGCGGCAAGCTGACTCCGACCTGACGGTAGGCCCACATCACCAAGCCTGAGCAATCGAAGGTGGTCGGGCCCTCGGCGCCCCAGATATACGGTGCTCCTTGTCGGGTTAAAGCAACCCGGAGGGCTCTGATCCCGATGGTGTCACCGACTATGTCGATCGGGTAGTCGGTGAATCCTTCGGCGGCGTAGTGGGAGAACTCATCCGCGGTGAGCTTACCGAGGCGCTCCTGTACCAGATTGATCTGGCGACCCATTTCAAGCCGGGCCTGAGCGACGTCACCCGCTATTCGAGCGGCATCGAGTTCAGCGACGGCCGCACGTGTCTCGGCGTCGGTAGCAGCAAGCTTGGCCTGCTCGGTGCGAGCTACGGCGGCTGCGAGCTTGTCCATCGCCGCCCTGTTACTCGCCGCCAGCACGTCCAGGGCGGACATCTGATCCATGAATTGCTGTGGCGAGTCGCTGATCAGCATCGCGGTCAGGCTGCTGACGCGAACACCCTCGAAGGTGGCGCTGGTCAACCTATCCACCTGCGCACGGAAGGAACTCTGAGCCGCGCGGGCCTGATCGGCGATCGCCGTGGCGCCCGCTGCGTCGCTATGCGCTCGGTCCGCATCGGACCGACGAGCCTCCAGCCGGTCGGTGGCCAGCTTCCACTGTTCGGTGATCACTTCGGCCTGGCGGCTCAACGCTCGAACCTGAGCCACGGAGCCGCCAGGATCGGGCGCAGGGCCAGGGGCTGGATCGGCAGCTGCGAGTGCTGGTGGCATGCTCAGCACGGCAGCGAAGGCCACGGCTGCGGCCACGCTGCGAAGCACGCGGTTCCGACGATGAGAGACCACCCGCGGCCATCTCCTGTTCTCGGACCATCACGTCCGGCGGCGTGACTGCAAACGGGAGAGGTCCCCCCGCATGTCACCTAACGGTTCCCCGGATGCATGGGCGCGGATCTTCACTCCAACGACGCGACTAAGCCGCCCAGGCGTGCGATTTCATCGACGTAGGTTACTCTACGTCACACTGACCCGGATCCCCGGTACATTCAGTGACCGCGCCCGGCCGGGTTAGCGAGCGGCCGCAGAGAGCTCGGCGGTCAACCTCGTCCAGCGCTTCAACATCGCGGCCGCAGCGCCAGAGTCAACGGCCTCGGTGGCGCGCTGGACCATCTCCCGGACATCGGTGACCAGATCACCGCTCGAACCCCGGTGTGCGACAAGCGCCGCGCCGGCGTTGAGCAGCACGGCGTCTCGCACCGGTCCGGGATCGCCGGCCAGCAGGCGCCGCACTGCATCGGCGTTGGCCGCTGCGTCGCCACCGCGCAGTTCCTCCCCGCGGGCCACCGGCACGCCCAGCGCAGCGGGGTCCAACTGATCACGCCGGACCGCGCCGCCGTCGACCACCCACACCGAAGTGGTGGTCGTTGTGGTGATCTCGTCGAGGCCATCGTCACCACGGACCACCAGGGCACTTACTCCACGATGGGCAAGCACCTGCGCCATCACCGGCGCCATCCGAAGATCCGCGCAGCCCACGAGCGCCGCACCCGGCTGCGCCGGATTGATCAGTGGCCCGAGAAAGTTAAAGGCAGTGGGGACTCCGATTTCCCGACGCACCGCGGCTGCGTGCCGCATTGCGGGGTGATAAAGCGGTGCGAAGCAAAATCCGATCCCTGCCTCGGCGACGCACCGGGCAACCTCATCGGGTCCTAGATCGATCGCCACGCCGAGTGCCTCGAGCACGTCGGCGGCGCCGCACTGCGACGACGCCGCGCGGTTGCCGTGCTTGATCACCGGTGCACCGGCTGCCGCAGTCACCAGCGCGGCCATAGTGGAGATGTTCACGGTCTGCGCTTGGTCGCCACCGGTCCCGACCACATCGACTGCCCGCTGTGCGACATGCACCCGGTGGGAATGCGACAGCATGCCGTCAGCCAGGCCGGCAATCTCCGCCGGAGTCTCGCCCTTGATCCGCAGCGCCACCAAGAACGCCGCCAACTGCGCCGGCGTGGCCAGACCTGACATCACTTCGGCCATCGCCCACGTGGCGTCCTGGGCGTCCAGATCTGTGCCGGCGATCAGTTGGCCGAGCAGTCCTGACCAACTGCGGGAACGGGTCGGCGCCACCATGCTGCGCGGCCTCAACCGTTCGCTGCCTGCGGCCGGCGCGCGCGAAGCACCTCAGCCACCGTCTCGGCTGCGGTCAACGGATCCAGCGGATGGACGATCACCGCATCGGCCTGCGACCACACTGCCAGCCAGCGGTCGTCCCTGCGCCGCACGGCGATGATCACCGGCGGACACTGGGCGATCTCGTTCTTGAGCTGGCGGGAAAGGCCCATTCCCCCCGTCGGTTGCGCCTCACCATCAAGGATCGCCAGTTCCACGCGACCCGCGTCGACCTCGGTCAGCACCTCAGCGATCGTCGCGGCCTCGACATAGCTCACCCGGCCGACGTCCGCTGCAGGGCGCCGTCCAACAGCGTTGATGATGGCCTCGCGTACCTCTGACCGGTGACTGAAGACCAGCACGGTGGTGGTCTCGCTCGGGGAGTTCATGAGATGGTCGAGGTCCTCGGTGGTCGGGTGTCCCCGGACGGCCTCGCAGGTGCCCGGGTGCACCACGCGGCATCAGCGGGTCGGATGACGGCCAATCGTATACGGGTAATATGGTAGGCAACCGCCGGCTCGCGTGTGGTGACTCTGCGTGTGACGGCGCGCCGTTGTATACCGCCTTTTGAGTGGGGCGGCGTTAGCCTTGTCACTGTTCGCGGCGTCCATCGGCCCCGGTCCCCCCGAGGCCGAGACCGTTGGTCATAATGCTTAGCGTGACCCCCTCGTCCAGCCTGGCTGCGCCGTCCATCAGCCAACGGGTGCACTCGCTGAACCGGCCCAACATGGTCAGCGTGGGCACGATCGTCTGGCTGTCCAGCGAGCTGATGTTCTTCGCCGGTCTGTTCGCGATGTTCTTCACGGTGAAGGCGCAGCATGACGGTCCGTGGCCGCCGGTCCTGGCATCCACCGGGGAGCCGATCCATCTCGACGTACCTTATGCGCTGGTCATCACAATCGTACTGGTCGCCTCGTCGTTTACCTGTCAGTGGGGAGTGTTCAAGGCGGAGCAGGGCGATGTGTTCGGGCTGCGGCTGTGGTACTCGATCACATTCGCCATGGGCCTGTTCTTCGTGCTAGGGGCCGCCAACGAGTACCGCATGATGGTCGGTGAGGGCATCACCATCCCGTCAGGGGCCTTTGGGACGGTGTTCTACCTGCTCACGGGGTTTCACGCGCTGCATGTGACCGGCGGCTTGATCGCTTTCATCTTCCTGATCATCCGGACGAAGCTGAGCAAATTCACCCCGGCACAGGCCACCTCGGCGATCGTTGTGTCGTACTACTGGCACTTCGTCGATGTGGTGTGGATTGGGTTGTTTGCCGTTATCTATATCTTGCCCTGATACCGGAGCGAGAGGGCCGCTGAGGGAGGCCCCGATCCGGCTAGCGCACCGAACCGGAACGAGACAGCAGGGGTAGCCGAGACCGATGAGTACCGACACACCCGACGGCCGATCGGGCCCCACTGGATCGCACCCAGCCAGGGCATCAGGCCAAGGAGCGCAACGGGGTGGACATAGCCGCTTGCGCCGGAGGTTGTCGGCGATGCTCGCACTCGCCGTGGCCCTGCTGTCCGCCGGCGCCCTGTATGTGGTGTTCGCTCCGCAGGCCCAGACCGCGCGCGCCCAGGAGGACCCGGCGCTGGTGCGGCAGGGCGAGCAGCTCTACAACAACGCCTGCATCAGCTGCCACGGGACGAACCTGCAGGGTGTGGATGCTCGCGGACCAAGCCTGATAGGTGTCGGCGAGGCTGCGGTCTACTTCCAGGTTTCCACCGGGCGGATGCCAGCCAGCCGCCAGGAGGCCCAAATCTCCGAGAAGCCAGTCAGGTTCAACCCTCAGGAAATTGATGCGCTGGGTGCCTTCGTGCAGGCCAACGGCGGGGGCCCGGTGGTACCGAAAGAGAGCCTCGCTGG
>JAODNG010000476.1 GCA_025465385.1 Pseudonocardiales bacterium | reverse complement strand
ACGGCCGCACCTCCCCCTTGGCCTCCCGGCACGACCTGCCCTACCACGTGGTCGGCTCGGACCTCGCCGGCGTAGTGCTGCGCACCGGCGCCGGAGTCAACGCCTGGCGGGCGGGTGATGAGGTGGTGGCGCACTGCCTGTCTGTCGAGCTGGAACATCCTGACGGGCACAACGACACGATGCTTGACCCCGAGCAACGGATCTGGGGTTTCGAGACGAACTTCGGCGGCCTCGCTGAGCTCGCCCTAGTCAAGTCCAACCAGCTGATGCCCAAGCCCGCTCACCTCACCTGGGAGGAGGCGGCAAGCCCCGGGTTGGTCAACTCCACCGCGTACCGGCAATTGGTCTCGCGCAACGGTGCGGACCTCAAACAGGGTGACACAGTGCTCATCTGGGGCGCGTCGGGCGGGCTGGGTTCTTACGCCACCCAGATGGCCCTGGGCGGCGGGGGCGTCCCGGTCTGCGTGGTGTCCAGCCCCGAGAAAGCCGAGATCTGCCGGCGGATGGGCGCCGAGCTGGTCATCGACCGCAACGCCGAGGGTTACAAGTTCTGGAAGGATGAGCACACCCAGGATCCGAAGGAGTGGAAGCGGTTCGGGTCCAAGATCCGCGAGCTGACCGGTGGGGACGACCCCGACATCGTGTTCGAGCACCCGGGTCGAGAAACCTTCGGTGCCAGCGTCTACGTCGCCAAGAGGGGCGGCACGATCGTGACCTGCGCCTCCACCTCGGGATTCATGCACGTGTTCGACAACCGCTACCTCTGGATGAACCTCAAGCGGATTGTGGGCTCGCATTTCGCTAATTACCGGGAGGCATGGGAGGCCAACCGGCTGATCGCCAGGGGCAAGGTCCACCCGACGCTGTCCCGCGTCTACCCGCTGAAGGAGACTGGCCAGGCCGCGCACGACATGCACTGCAACATTCATCAGGGCAAGGTGGGTGTGCTCTGTCTAGCTCCTGAAGAGGGGCTGGGCATACGAAACCCGGAGCTCCGCGAGACCCACCTGGCGGATATCAACCGCTTCCGGGGCGTTTGACCCCCGGAACGGCTTGCCGCTGCTCACCAGCACCCGAGTAACCTGGCGCCATGGGCTCCGTCGACGATCGTGATCTGCTACCGATGAGATCGACGTTCGACATCGTCCGCCGTGGGTATGACTGCGCGCAGGTAGATTACCAGCTTGAGCAGCTGCGGGCCGATCTGCAGATCGCGGTGGCCGATCGCAACGCCGGCGCCGCGCAGGCTGCGGAGTTGGGCCGCACGCTGGAGGCGGCTCGCGGGGAAATCGATGATCTGTGCGCCCAGATCAAGCGGCTGGCCGCGCCGCCCAGCACCGTCGAGGGCATGAGCGAGCGCGTGGTGCGGATGCTGCGCACGGCCCAGAGTGAGGTCGCGGAGATCCACACCAAGGCCACCGCTGCCGCCGCCACGACCAGAGCCGAAGCGGAGCGTGAAGCCGACAAGCTGCGCACCCGCTACGAACAGATGATCGCGGAGGCGCAGCGGCGGCGGACCGTGATGGAGGCCGAGCATCAGCGGGCCATCTCCGACGCCCATCGTCGGGCCGATGAGATTTTGGCGCTGGCGAAGCGGCGAGCCGAGCATCTCGACGCCGAGTCCACGGCCCGCCGGCAGCAGACCGAAGAGGACTTCGACATCACCATGTCAACCCGGCGTCGGGACGCCAACCGCGAGATGGCGCAGGAGGAGGCGAGCAGCAAGGCCGAGGCGAAGCGGCGCGTCGACGAGGCCACCGATGTGGCCCGGCGGCTGGTGACCGAGGCCGACCAGACCGCGGTCGCCAGGGTGCAGGAGGCCACTCGGCGGGTAGCGGCGCTGCGAACCGTGCGCCGGCAGCTCACTGGCCAGCTACAGTCCGTCAGTTCGAAGTTGGACGAGGCAATGCAGCGCCTGGAGCCCGATCCGACCGAGGACGATGTGCTTGCCGGTGAGCAGTCAGCGCGGGGCTGACCTCACCACTGTCTTCGAGTGGGGGCCCGGCGGGTCCGAGCAGCCCAGCAACCGGTGTGCCAGTGCCGTCGGTCGGCCGAAGAGCCATGCTCGTGCGCCGGCCAGGCGACCAGGTGGACAGTGCCGGCCCGGATCTCGTGGTCACAACCGGGGCAGCGGTAATTCTTGACAGCCTGCTCACCCGGGACTGACCGGACCACCCACTCCCCGTCTGGGCCGCTCTCCCGGTACGCCCAACCGGTCCCGCCCACCACCGGAGGTGGGACGGCGCCGCGAGCGCGGCGTGGGACGTTACGGCGAGGCATAACAACCCACGGTAGTACCGGTACGGTGGAACTCATG
This sequence comes from Pseudonocardiales bacterium, assembly GCA_025465385.1. Classification (GTDB taxonomy): domain Bacteria; phylum Actinomycetota; class Actinomycetes; order Mycobacteriales; family Pseudonocardiaceae. The sequence goes on along the minus strand of JAODNG010000476.1, from coordinate 1,772 downwards.
CCGCGCTACGAGTTCCGGTGCCGAGAGTGCTCGACGACCTTCGAGCTCAGCCGGCCGATGACCGCCTCGCGAGACCCCGCCCAGTGCCCCGATGGGCACGACGACACCGTCCGGCTGCTCTCCACCGTCGCGTTGTCAAGTGCCGCACCCTCCCCCACCAGCCAGCCACGACGCGCTGCGCCTCCCCCGGGCGGCTGCTGCGGCGGAGGTTGTTGCGGCTGAACACTCAGGCTGCCACGCCATTCGGAGCCGAATGGCGTTTTGATTCGGTATCCAAATCGCCAATCGGCTCCGAATAGCGGGCTCACGAGTAGTCGCGGAAGCCCTTTCGCGTTTTGCGGCCTAGTAAGCCTGCTGTGACCAGGTGTTCCAACAGGGGGGCCGGGGCGAATCCCGGCTCGCGGAACTCCTGGTAGAGGCTGCGCTGGATGGCCAGTGAGACGTCCAGACCGACGACGTCGAGCAGCTCGAAGGGACCCATCGGCAGCGCGGCGCCGACCTTCATCGCGGTGTCGATGTCGTCGGCTGACGCGTAATGCGCCTCCAACATCCGCACCGCATCATTGAGGTAGGGGAACAGCAATGCGTTGACGATGAACCCGGCACGGTCGCCGCAGGACACCGGTACCTTGCCCAATGAACGGGCCAGATTACGCGCGGTGGCGGCGACATCAGCGGAGGTGGCGATGGTCGATACGACTTCGACGAGCTTCATCACCGGTGCGGGGTTAAAAAAGTGCATTCCCACAACGTCACCCGGACGTGAGGTGGCGGCGGCGCACTCCACCACCGGTAGCGACGAGGTGGTGGTCGCCAGGATCGCACCCGGCTTGCACACGTCGTCGAGGGTGGCGAAAATCCCACGCTTGACGTCCAGCTCCTCGGCTACCGCCTCCACCACCAGGTCGACGCTGGCGAAGTCGTCCAACGAAGTGGTGGTGGTGATCCGGCCCAGCGCGGCGTCACGATCAGAGTCGGAGAGCTTGCCGCGGTTGACGGCCTTGTCCAACGAGCGAGTGATCGCCGCGACCGCGTCTTTGGCGCGGCCGTCGCTACGGCCGCGGACGATCACGTCGTGCCCGCCTCTGGCCAGCACCTGAACGATGCCGGTGGCCATCGTCCCGGTGCCCACCACGCCCACCGTGCCGATCGGGCGAGTCTGGACGCCGGATTCTTCGTCGGGTGGGGTGGCGGTGTCGGGTACCACCGTCGAGGAGTCCTGCCCCGCGTAGGTGTAGAAGCCGCGACCCGACTTGCGACCGAGCAATCCGGCGGTGATCATCTGCTTGAGTACCGGTACCGGGGCGTGCAGCCGATCCCGGGACTGCCGGTACAGCGCGTCGAGGATCTCGTAGGCGGTGTCCAGCCCGATCAGATCGAGCAGCGCCAACGGACCCATCGGGTACCCGCAGCCGTAGCGCATCGCGGCGTCGAGATCTTCCCGCGTCGCGTAGTGCTGCTCGAACATGCGTGCCGCGTGGTTGAGGTAGCCGAACAGCAACCCGTTGGCGATGAACCCGGCCCGATCGCCGACCACCACCGGGATTTTGCCCAGCGTCTCCGCGAGCGCCGTGACGTCGCTGATCACCTCCGGATCGGTGACCACCGTGCGCACCACCTCGACCAGCTTCAATACCGGTGCCGGGTTGAAGAAATGCAACCCGATCACCCTGTCCGGTCGCTTGGTCTGCACGGCCAGCTCGGTAATCGACAGGCTCGACGTGTTGGAGGCCAACACGACATCGCTGCGTACGATCACGTCCAACTCGGTG
>JAODNG010000470.1 GCA_025465385.1 Pseudonocardiales bacterium | reverse complement strand
CGCAGCGCTCGGCGGTGCGCGACGCGGGCCGTCTGCACGTCCTTGAGGGTGATCGTTTCTCCGGCGTGTTCGGGGCTGATCGCCATGCACAGGAAACGGTCTCGGTGGAACACCCGGATCTCGCTCAGATCGCGGGGGTCGTACCGGATGGTCACCGAGATACCGACGTAGGGGGCCAGGACCGGGCTGTGGTAGCGCAGTCCTTCGAACCTGATGCCGTCGCGGTGCACGGTACGAGGCGTGGCGACCATGACCAGCAGCAGGTCAAGAGCTTCGAGACTGTCCGAAGTGCGGGGCAGCCAGCCGTCGGCCAACGAGGCTTGCTGGGGCGGGATACCGGTTTCACTGTGCGGGCGCCGGTGAAGACTTCGGTGACCCAGGTCCCGATCGCGGTGTCCAGCTGCGGCAGGGTCAACGCCGGCGGGCTGGCCAACGTGCCGGACACGAGGTGCCTGGGAAGTTCGGGCAGCAGCTCGGTGGTGATCGAGCCCATGATCCGCTCCACCTTGCCTCGGCCCTGAGGTCGGGCGACGGTGGAGTGGATGAGGTGGACGTGCAGGTCCACGCAGACGTGGGCGAGGTGGTGGCTGGTGAAGTCACTGCCGTGGTCGGCGTAGAGGACCTCGGGTAACCCGTGCACCGCCCACCCGGGATCGGTCTTGAACCAGATCGCCTGGCGCATGGCCAGCGACAGGTTCAGCGCCGACGGGGCGCCGAGAAACACCGTGTAGCCGGGCACCGCGCGGGAGTGGTCATCAAGGACCACGGTCAGCCATGGCCGTTTCACCGCGCCGTCGGCGTCGAGGATGAGGATGTCGAGTTGGGTGTGGTCGGCCTGCCACATCTGGTTAGGTCGCTCGGCTTGGCGGCGCAGCGCCAGCTCGTAGCGGTCCCGCCACGCCGCCGGGCCCTCGTGGGCCAGAGGCATCAGCTGGGGGTCCAGAGCGGTGACGATCTCGTGCACCGTGCTGTAGCACGGGGCCGGCCAACCCCGCACCTGCGCGACCGAGCGACCCTGCGGGCGATCGTGGCCACCGACAGGTCCGGGGTGCTCACCGCGAGGCCTTCGATCAGCGTGACCAGCTCCGGGTGGGTGCGACGCGCACCTCGGTCGCCTCGGGGTGCGCGGGCCAGTCCGGTCAGGCCGTCGGACTGATAGCGGGACAGCCAGCGTTGCGCGGTCCGCAGCGGGACCCCGGCCGCCGAAGCCGCGCGAGCCAGCAGCACCTCCTCGTTCACCGTGGGAGCCAGTACATCCCACCGCCGCCATGCCAGCGCCCGAGCTCTCTCGTCCAACTCACCCAGCGACAATGCCCCGGGCTCGGTGGTCACCGCCGGTCTCCATCACCGGTCTCAGCGTCCGTGCTTTCTGGATGCGTCGAGCTGTCCCGAACGTCAGCAAGCCCGCCGGCTGCGGTCACCGGTGCCGGCGGACGCGGCGGCAGGTGCCGATAGAGGCTGGTCCGGGGAATCCCGGTCTTGTCCACGATCTCAGCCACGGTGTGCCCGGCCTCGCGTAAATGCTCCGCCCACGCCAGCTTGTGCGGATCCACTATCACCGGCCGGCCCGTCCGTCGACCCTTCGAGGTGGCCACCGCGCGGGCGTGCGCGGCGCGCTCGAGGCTGTAGGTCCGTTCCATCTGACCGAACAACGCCAACAGCACCACCGCGAGCTGCGCCATCGGATCATCAGGGTTGGAGGAGTCGATCCGGATCGGATCGGCCAGATTGCGTACCCCGACGCCACGCGCGCTCAGGTCGTGGATCAAATTGAGGGTGTCGCGGACCGTGCGCCCGAGCCGATCCAGGGTGTGCACCACGATCACGTCGCCGTCGCGGGCGTAACCCAACAACGCACGCAGACCCGGCCGGTCGGTGGTGGATCCCGACTTCTTGTCCACATAGATCCGCTCGGTCGCAATCCCCGCCTCGGCGAGCGCGTGCAGCTGCCGGTCGAGGTCCTGCTTCGCGGTCGACACTCGCGCGTACCCCAGATCCACCACCGCAACATACCGATAGTTATCTCTGCAGCGGCGTTTCAACACACTATTGTGGGTCTGACATATGGAACACCGCGACCAGCACCTTCGGAAATCCGCCGACGCCTGGCGAGCGGTGTTCCATTTCCTAGGAACTGGGACGCCGAGCCCGTCCCGTATGAGGTACCCGTGCGGGCATCTTTATCGGGCGGGTCTTGCGGGACTCCGCCGCTGGAGCACTCCCACCGAGCTGCGCTGTTCCGTAGCGGGTTCGGCTTGCGGCACACGCGGTCGCCTGGATTAGCGTGGTGGCACGGACCGGGTCTGGCCCAGCCAGCATCCAGACCACGGCGACCGAGCGGCGACCGAGTCCGTGTGACACCCGGACCGCCCCGGCAGAATCGACCGGAGTTGACCGCAGCTTTGCGGCAAGAACCTGTCGAGATCCCAGCCACGACTCCGTCTCAGCATCGAGTCGGCAATACACCTATTGGAGGCTAGATCCCATGGCACACGTACAACGTTTCGACCACATCGGCATCACCGTCGCGGACCTCGCCTCGGTCACGGCGTTCTTCGTCGGACTGGGACTCGAGGTCGAGGGCACCGGATCCGTGGAGGGCGAGTTCGTGGAGACCGTCTGCGGTATCCCGGGCGCACACTGTGAGATCGCAATGCTGCGGCCGCCCGACGGAGGGTCCCGGCTGGAACTCGCGAGCTTCGTCACGCCCGACCACGTGCCCGGATCGCCCACAGCGATGGCCAACGAGCTTGGCCTGCGCAACGTGTCATTCGAGGTCGGCAACCTCGACGCAGTCGTCGATGAGTTGGCTATGGACGGGTACGGGCTCGTCGGCGGCATCGGCGAGTACGAGAACAGCGTGCGCATGGCCTACGTGCGTGGGCCTGAAGGGATTATCGTGTCCCTGTTCGAGCAGATCGGCTGACGCGCGTGCGCGTTGCCTGGGCTTCCTGGGCGCTTTCAACTGCGTAACGGGCTACGACTCGCAGCTCGTCCATAGTCAGCTCTTGTCCTTGTTCGAGGAGGCCAACTCAGAAGATCCCCGTCCGCGCACGGCTATCGAGGCTGCCTGGGAGTTTGCCAACGGCGCCGCCCGAACGAAGTTGCAGCGCATCGCTGCGTTGGATGCGCACCGAGCAGCGAAGAGCGCGCCTCACGAGGCAGGGCAGCATGCTGCACGGGCCGCTGGCGACGCCGCAGCCGCCGCCTACCTGCACCCACTGGCGAACGCCACGCAAGTCGGCCACATCCTGCGCGCTGCCGCCAATGCGGCGCGGGCAGCCGAGCTGAGCGCAGCCGGCGACCCCGACGTAGGAGACGCGCTGATCGAGCAGGCTCGTCGACGCGCAACGCCTGCCCTCATCGACGTTCTCAACCGATATCCCCTCGCGCCAGTCGGCAAGAGCCGCGTTGCGCACCTCATGAAGACCTTGGACACCTCTCTGCGGACGTTCCGCTGAGGGATCCGCTTCCGGGATCTCGGTGCGGCGCCGGCAGTGGCCCTAAGATCGCTTGGACCGCCCACGACGATGAGTTCTCGTCTCGCGATCGGTCACCAATTGTGGCAGAGCAGCCTCTAGAGGGGGAGCACGATGTCAAGCTCGATGGTGAACTTCGTCGCGATAATCGTCCGTCCCCCCGTGCGATGAGCTCGAAGCCATGCTGATCTACTCGATGAGCGTCTCTGTGGACGGCTTCATCGCTGACCGTGCGGGCGGGTTTGGGTGGACGGCCCCCAGCGAGGAGCAGTTTCGGTTCCACGTCGCGCAGATACGGGAAATCGGGGGCTATCTGCTGGGCCGCAGGCTTTACGAGACGATGCTGGTGTGGGAGACGGATCCGTCGCTGCGCGACAACGAGCCTGGGGCCGCGTTCGCCGACGTCTGGTGCGCGATCCCGAAGATCGTCTTCAGCCGCACGCTCAACAGCGTCCAGGGCAACGCCCGGCTCGCCAAGACGTCGGTGGCCGAGGAGGCCGCTGCGGCTCTTGACGCGACCGACAAGAATGTCTCGATCGGCGGTGCCGGCCTGGCCGCGTCGGCTGTCGACCTGGGCCTCGTCGACGAGCTGCGCATGTTCCGCTATCCGGTCGTCGTGGGTGGCGGCACGCCGTTCCTGCCGCCGGTCACCGAGGACGTCCCGCTCGACCTGGTCGAGACCAGGACGCTCGGCTCGCGCGTGATCTACGAGCGCTACCGGCGCGTCCGCGACGACTCGAACTGACACCACTAACGGTGCGCTCACCCGATCAGTCGGCGTGTGCCGCAAGCCGATCCGCATGCGGGCGGGCCACTCGAAGGCTATGTCTATGCGGGCTGCGGTGTCGTGGGCATCCGCAGCGGCCGGTAGCCGGTGGCGTCGAGGGTGGCCAACTCGGTCGCAATGTCGACGGTGTGCGTGCCGTAGAAGTGGACGTTTTCGTGGTGGCTGGGCAGATGTGGGCGAGTACCTCGTCATCGATGCGCCGACCCGTGGTCCGCAGCGCGGTCACGGCCAGGCCGTGGTACTCAGCCATCCAG
>JAODNG010000469.1 GCA_025465385.1 Pseudonocardiales bacterium | reverse complement strand
TTTCTGCATCGGGGTGTCCGGGGTGAGCTCAGGCACCCGACTGGGCACCCTCAGCCGGGGCGGCGAGGGCGCGCAACGCTCCGCCGATGGCGTGCGCTCCGGGCTCAGCGTGGCCCCGGCCCCCGACCCATTGGCTGCTACCCGTGCTACTGGATCTGTCATCAGCTCCACCACTTGCGCCGCGCGGGATGCCCGTCCGCCCCCGAAGGCCGGGCTGGGTTCGGCGAACCTACTACCCCATTCGGCGCAAGCGTGTCGGCAGGGGGTGAGTCAGCGGCGAAGAGGGTTTGCTAACACTCCGGATCAGGCTGGTTACTGACAGCAGCCCCGCGCAGGTGCCGGTGCACCCGTTCGAAGACCTCGGTCAGCACCAGCCGCTCCTGGGCGGACAGCAAATTCACCAGGTTGTCGCGTACGCCACGGACGTGCGTGGGAGCCGCACTGCGGAGCACGTCCTCGCCGTGGCTGGTGAGTATCGCGAACACTCCCCGCCGGTCCCCCGGGCACTCCTGACGGCGCACCAGCCCCGCTTTCTCCATCCGACTGATCTGATGAGAGATCCGGCTCTTCGACGAGGCAACCTGGTCGGCCAGCGTGCTCATCCGGGCCTGTGCGCAGGGAGCCTCAGATAGCCGGACGAGCAGCTCGTAATCGCCCAGGGCCAGCTGGTGGCACTCCTGCAAGTCGCGGTTGAGTTGGGCATCGAGCACCGCTTTGCCGACCACGTAGGCGCGCCACGCGCGCATCTCCTCGGCATCGAGCCAGCACGGCTCCCCGTCCACCCAGGCAGGCTAACCGATCACGTCCCGGACGACGCTGTGCGCGCCCAATTCCGCAGGACTGGCATAACCGGACAGCGCCAGGACGAGATCAAAATCAGCAAGCAGGCCACGCAGCACGTGGGTCACCCCGCACTGTCCCGCCAGCCCGAGCCCGTATACCCAGGGGCGCCCGAGGAGCACGGCCTGCGCCCCGAGCGCCAGCGCGATGAGCACGTCGGCGCCGCACCGGATACCGGAGTCGAGCAGTACCGGGGCGCGCCCGTCGACGGCCGCTACCACGTCGGGCAGGCAGTCCAGCGCTGCCCGGGCCCCATCGACCTGCCGGCCGCCGTGATTGGACACCACCACCGCGTCGACGCCGTGATCGAGGGCGGCGCGGGCGTCGTCGGGGTGGCAGATCCCCTTGATCAGCACCGGCAACCGGGTCCACTGGCGCAGCAGCGCCAGGTCCGCCCAGCTCAGTGCGGGATTGCCGAACAGCTCCGCCCAGGCGCGCACCGCCAGCTGCATAGCCTCCGCCGATTCTTCCGGCGACGCGTCCAGCCGGGCCCGGAACACCGGATCGGACAGGTAGTTCGCGATGCCCTTGGCGTGCAGGAACGGCAGGTGTGCCAACGCCAGGTCCCGCGGCCGCCACCCCAGCGACCAGGTGTCCACGGTGACCACAATGGCCTGGTATGCGGCCGTCTCGGCGCGGCGGACCAGCGACTCAGCCAGCTCCGGATCCCGCGGCCAGTACAGCTGAAACCAGCGGGCCGCATCCGGCGCCGCGGCGGCGACGTCCTCCAACGTGGTCGACGCCGCGGTAGACAGCACGCTGGTCAATCCTAGGGCGGCGGCCGCGCGGGTAACCGCGAGATCAGCGTCGGGGTGCACGAGGCCGAGCACCCCCACCGGCGCGGTGAGCACCGGCGCCGCCATCGGAGTGCCCACTATCGTGGCGGACAGGTCGCGCGCGCTGACGCCGCGCAGCATCCGCGGCACGATCCGCCACCGGGCGAACGCCGCACGGTTGGCGGCGATGGTGCGCTCAGTGGATGCCCCACCGGCGACATAGCTGAACGCCTCAGCCGGCAATACCTTCCGCGCCGCGGCCTCCAGCCCGTCGGCGGTCATCGGCAGCTCCGGCCGCTGCCCCGTGAGGCCACCCAGGTAGATCTCGTTGACCAGGTCACCGAAATGCGCCATACCGGGGACAATATACGGTGACCCCCCGGCCAGGGCCGCCGCTTTGGCGCGACTACACTAAGTGGACTACATGAGAAAGTCAGAGGAAGCTGAGAGTACTGATGGCGACAACGGACACACCGCAAGAATTCGATCCGCACGCTATTGATGCGTACTGGACACAGGTGTGGGATAAAGAGCAGTCCTGGGTGGTGGACAATAACGTCGATCCAGCGAACTCGGTCTATGTCCTAGAAATGCTTCCCTACACCAGCGGTGAACCCCACGTCGGCCACCTCAAGAACTACGCCGTCGGCGACGCCATCGCGCATTTCATGCGTAGGCAGGGCAAACGGGTGCTCCACCCGATGGGTTTTGACGCCTTCGGGCTGCCCGCGGAGAATCACGCCATCCGTACGGGCAAGCATCCCCGCGTGTCAACAGATGAGTCGATCGCGTCTTTCCGTGAGCAGTTCAAGCAGTGGGGCATTTCGATCGACTGGACTCGGGAGATCAGCACCCACGAACCTGACTATTACCGCTGGACACAGTGGATCTTCCTGCAGCTCTACAAGGCGGGACTGGCCTACCGGAAGCGGTCCGCGGTCAACTGGTGCCCCAAGGACGCGACGGTCCTGGCCAACGAGCAGGTTGTCGACGGCCGCTGTGAGCGCTGCGGCACGTTGGTCGAGTCGAAGAACCTGGAGCAGTGGTTCTTTAAGATCACCGACTACGCGGACCGGTTGCTAGCCGATCTCGACGCTGTGGAGTGGCCTCCGCACGTCAAGACCATGCAGCGCAACTGGATTGGACGGTCGGAGGGTGCCAGCGTCACCTTCCACTGCGCCGAAGTCGACTTCGACATCGAAGTTTTCACGACCAGACCCGACACGCTGTTCGGCGTGACGTTCCTGGCCATCTCGCCGGAGCACCCCGAGCTGCATCGCTTGATTGCCGGGACACCAGCGCAGCCGGCGATTCAGGAGTACGCCAACCAGGCCCGCCGAGAGAGTCACGCCGACCGCGGCGGCGATCGCGTCAAGACCGGGATCCTCACCGGCCGGCACGCGATCCATCCGCTCAGCGGCGCCAAAGTGCCGATCGTGGTCGCCGACTATGTGCTGATGGAGTACGGCACCGGCGCCGTGATGGGCGTGCCGGCCCACGATGAGCGCGATTATGAAGCAGCTCAGACGCTGGGTTTCGAAATCCGCCAGGTCATCCGGTCGGCAGCCGGATCAGCTGACGAGCTGCCGTTCGTGGCCAAGGGTGTGACGACGAATTCCGGCGAGTTCGACGGTCTGGAGTCGGCGCACGCGTCCCGCCGCATCGTCGCTGCGCTCGCCGAGCGCGGTGCGGGCGAGGCCTCTACCAGCTACCGCTTGCGTGACTGGCTGGTGTCTCGCCAGCGGTACTGGGGTTGCCCCATCCCGATGCTGTACTGCGAATCGTGCGGGCTGGTGCCGGTACCCGAAGACCAATTGCCGGTACTGCTGCCCGATGTCGAGGACTACGCCCCCAAGGGCAAGTCACCGCTGGCCACTGCCGTCGATTGGGTCGAGACCCGTTGCCCGCAGTGTGGCGGGCCGGCCAAGCGCGAGACCGACACCATGGACACCTTTGTCGACTCCTCGTGGTATTACCTTCGCTACTGCGACCCGCACAACACCCACGCGCCGTGGAGCGAGCAGGCCGTTACCACCTGGATGCCGGTCGACCAATATATCGGCGGTATCGAGCACGCCATCTTGCACCTGCTGTACTCCCGTTTCCTGTGTAAGGCGCTGAGCGATCTCGGGTGCCTCTCGGTGCAGGAGCCATTCCAGCGGCTGTTCACCCAAGGCATGATCACCAGAGACGGCGCCAAGATGTCGAAGTCAAAGGGCAACGTCGTCTCTCCGCGTACGCTCATCAACCAGTACGGCGTCGACGCGGTCCGCTGCTACGTCCTGTTCATGGGACCACCCGAAGCCGGCGGCGACTGGTCCGACGAAGGAGTGGAAGGCGTCTACCGCTTTCTCCGGCGGCTGTGGCGAGTGGCCTCCGACGTGGCCGGCAGCCACGATGCCGTCCTCGGCACGGCGCTTGATCAAGCGCGTGAGGACGAGTTGCGGCGCGAAATGCACGCCACCATCAAGAAAGTCACCGAAGACATGTCCGGTGGCAGCTTCGCGTTCAACACCGCGATCGCGGCGCTGATGAAGCTCAACAACAACTGCATCCTCGCCGCGCAGAATGGCATCAAACGGGAGACGCTGGACGAGGTAGTGCAGACGATCGCCTCGCTGCTGCTGCCCTTCGCGCCGCATGTCGCCAGTGAGGTATACCACCAGTTGACCGGCAACCATGTGTGGAAGCAGCCGTGGCCAATCGCCGATGAGACGTGGCTGCATCTCGATACGGTCGAGCTGGCCTTGCAGATCAATGCAAAGAATCGCGGCAAGCTGGTGGTTGCGTCGGACGCGCCAGAAGACGCCATCAAGCAGGCAGCGCTGAACAGCGACATCGTGCGTGCAGCGCAGAATGGCAGCACCATCCGCAAGGTGATCGTAGTCCCCGGCCGTCTCGTGAACGTGGTCGTCAAGTAAGCGCCAGTCCAGCCCCACCGCGCCCCGTGATGTCGTGAACTCCACGCCACCGACGTTTGTTCGCCGGAAAACGTGTGTGGCGTCGAGTTCACGGCTAAAAACTGCGACGGCCGCTACCCGGACGTGCGCGCCTGCCATTGGTCGACTAGATCGGGTGTTGACGGGGTACTACGTCGCTGCCGACCTGATCCGATCCAGGCTTCACGGCCTGGAAGGTCCTTGTTTTGGGCTACCACGTCTGGGGTGATCTCGTGCGGGTCCTCGAACGGCGAACCTTGACCGAGATTATCGGCGGGGACGGACGACCCCGTGCGGCGAGCGATCTGTGCTACGCCCGGTTGGAGCACGGTTATCCGAACGATCTCCTCGCCGCGATCCACGCTCGGAGCCTGCAGATCAGACAGACGTCCCATCCGAAGCAGCAGGAATTCTTAGGTTTGGACCACCTCCGCCGGGTCCAGAACCTGATCCCGCACGTCGCGGAGTTGGTGCATGATCCCCACCGGCTGGAGCGGCTCAGCGCGGTCGCCGGCATCGAGCTGGAGCCATACCCCATCAGCACGTCATGCTCAGGCGTCAACTTCTATTGGCCAGGGCAGGAGCCCATCGAGTTTCACTCCGACGGTCCCGCCTTCGTCGAACTCGTACCTGTCCACGTCGACGGCAGCCAACATGGCGGCAGCACGGTGGTGTTCCGTGGACCCGTCGACATCGGGCTCGCCCGGTTGCGGGGCGATGGTCGACTTGCCGGCGATGAGCTCACGCGCATCCCCCAGCGCGTCGGTTCCAGCGTGTTGTTGCAAGGCCGGATGGTTCTTCACACCGCCGAGATGCTCTCCGACGGCCACCGCGTGACACTCGTGATGTCGCTGCGGTCGAAAACAGAGCCGTGGAAAGACAGCAACACCTTGAGCCGGCTGCTCATGGACGATCGACCGGAGGACGTCACAACGGACTGGCTCACCGACGTTGACACCCGACAGCTGCCGGCGCTGAGATCGTTCCTGTTCTCATAGATTTCACAGGCCCAGCATCTGCCGGCAGCCGTCCAATCCATCCACCTGCAGCGTCCAGTCCGGACGGACAAAGCGCGACGGCTCCAGTACAAGCCGGATCTCGGTGACCGCAGTCCCGCGCCTGGCGAAGGTGTTGGTGCCGTCAGTGCGGTAGCCCAGCTTCTCGCTGAGGCGCAGTGAGGCCGCGTTGTCGGCGAATGCCCCCGAGCGCGCGATGGTGGCGTTGAGGTGGTCGAAGGCCAGCAGCAGGATAGCGGCGCGCATCTCGGTGCCGAACCCGCGCCGCTGATGTGTGATGCCCAGCCAGGAGCCGGTGGAAACCTCGCCGGTGATCGCGAAGTCCTTCCCCGACAGCTCTTGGACGCCGATGACCCGGCCGCCGTGGCGGACCAGAAAGTTGACGCTCCAGTCCGCTGCGGTCAGCTGCGCACGCGCCTGCCAGAAGTGCCGCACGGTGGTGCGCACCAGATCGTCGGGTGCCTGGTCGGTCCACGGCGTGAGGAAGGGCATCTCCTGCGGCGGATGCACACCGCGCAGCGCCAGCGCGGCCAGTTCGTAGAGTCCTGCATCGTCGTCCGGGCACAGCGTCAGACGGGGAGTGCGCAGTACCAGATGCCGCAGTGGCCAAGGCTCATTCTGGGGGTCCGGCATAGCCGCAACCGTGGCACGTGCCGGCGACTACCGTCAGGCACCATGCGAGCGATCACGATCACCGAGTTCGGCGACCCGGCAGTGCTTCAGCTCACCGAGCAGCCCGACCCCAGTCCGGAACCTGGTGAGGTATTGATCGATGTCGCCGCGACCGCTGTCAACCGGGCCGACCTGATGCAACGGCAGGGTCGGTATCCCCCGCCGCCCGGGGCCAGCGAGATCCTCGGGCTGGAATGCGCCGGCACGGTTGCCGAGCTCGGCGACGGGGTTTCCGGGTTCGCGGTGGGCGACGAGGTGTGCGCCCTACTGGCCGGGGGCGGCTACGCCGAGCGGGTGGCCGCACCGGCCGGGCAGGTGATGCCGCTACCGCCCGGGGTCGATGTGGTCACTGCGGGTGGCGTGCCCGAGGTGGCCTGCACGGTGTGGTCGACGGTGGTGCGCCACGCCGGGCTCGCCGCTGGGGAGCTGCTGTTGATACACGGCGGATCAGGGGGCATCGGGACACACGCGATCCAGGTCGGTCGGGCGCTGGGCGCGCAGGTCGCCACCACCGCGTCGGCGGAGCGGCTGGCGCGCTGCGCGGAGCTGGGCGCGCAGATCCTGATCGACTACCGCGAGCAGGACTTCGCCGAGCAGCTCGCCGGGCGCGCCGACGTCATCCTCGACAACATGGGCGCCAAGTACTTGTCGCGTAACCTCTCGGCGCTCGCCCCGGACGGCCGGCTGGTGGTGATCGGCCTGCAGGGCGGCGCCAGCGCCGAGCTGAACCTCGGCGCGCTGCTGCCCAAGCGGGCCAGCGTCGCGGCCATCGGGTTGCGCGGGCGACCGGTGGAGGGTCCGCACGGCAAAGCCGCCCTGTGCGCGGACGTCGTCGCCCGGTTGTGGCCCATGTTCGGTGACGGTCGGGTCAAACCCGTGGTGCACGCGAGGGTCCCCTTGGCGGACGCTGCGCTGGCTCATCAGATGCTCGAAGCCGGCGGCGTCGTCGGCAAGATCCTGCTGACCACCGGCCTGCGGGCGGATTGAGGGTGGAGGAAGATGGAGTCATGAGCGAACCGCACGAGCAGCAGGTGATCGTGATCGGCCCGGACGGTCAACCGGTGGCCGCCGGCACCGTCGAGGACCACCGCGGCGGGGCGGACGTCTCCGACATGGTCGAGCAACCCGCCAAGGTGATGCGCATCGGCAGCATGATCAAACAGCTGCTGGAGGAGGTGCGCGCCGCGCCGCTGGATGACGCCAGCCGCAACCGGCTCCGGGAGATCCACCAGTCCTCGATCCGCGAGCTGGAACAGGGCCTGGCCCCCGAGCTGCGCGACGAGCTCGAGCGGCTGTCGTTGCCGTTCAGCGACGACTCCACCCCCAGTGACGCCGAACTGCGCGTCGCGCACGCCCAGCTGGTCGGCTGGCTGGAGGGCCTGTTTCATGGCATCCAGACCACCCTGTTCGCCCAGCAGATGGCCGCCCGGATGCAGCTCGAGCAGATGCGCCGCGGCCTACCCCCCGGCGCCGTCCCCCCCGGCATGCAGCCCGGCATGCCGCAGGCCGAACCCGGAACGCGCGGGACCGGCCAATACCTCTAACGCGGAGTTCACGACCGCAAGCGGCGCTAGCGCTACTCGTCCATCGGGAAGGTGGCTGAGGTGTGCACGGCTGGGTCGTCGGGCGGCACGATCGACAGCAGCACCGAGGACGGGTGAGCTGGATCGTGATAAATCGTCTGGCCGGCCGCCTGCCAGGTTGTGTCGGTGCCGAAGGGCTGACCGGTGTTCGGGTTCGGCGCGAACTGCGGGAAGTCGCTGCTGGAGATCTCTAGCCGGATATGGCTACCTACCGGAAACAGGTAGCTGGTCGGCCACACATGGATGGTGTACTCGACGACCTGGCCGGGGATGACCGGTTCGGCGCGTTCCAGCGAGGTACGGAGCCGAGCGTTCTGGATACCGTTGTTCAAGTTCAGCGTGGTCCCGTCCGCACCCACGGCAACCAGCTTGGCGGTGAAGTCGGTGTCCGGTGTGGAGGTCGCCGCATACAAGGTGACCGTGATCGGTCCGGTCACCTCGGTCTGCTCAGTCAGTGGCGTAGTGGTGTAGACCAGCACGTCCGGACGTTGCTCGACCGGTCCCTGATCGTAGGGACCCTGCGGCCCGAAAATCGCCGCGCAGCAGGAGTGCCCGCCGACGCTGGGTACCGGATCAGCCGGGTCGTAGCGGTAGGTGTCGGTCGGTCCGCCGCCGGCTCGGAGTGCCTGTGGTGACAGCGTGCCGTCCCCGGTGGAGGTGTTCGCGTGCCCACCCGAGCCCAGGTAGTAGCGGGTGAATCGGGTGCCCGGCACCGGCCAGGCGGTAGTGGAGTGCCACCGGTTAGCGCCCATCTCGAAGTAATCCACGGTCGGTCCGGACCCGGCGACGGTACCGGGCTGGCCCTTGAGGTAGTGATCGAACCACGCCAGCATCAGCTCGTTGATCGGACTGTTGGCGACCGAGCCGATGTGCTTGAGCATGGGCGCCTCGATACTGTCGGGCCGACCCCAGCCGATGTGGTCCCACGGCCCGATCACGATCCGCTGCCCGGCGCGCGCCGCGGCCGTGGCGCCGTGGGCGACCATACCGGTGAAGTTCTCCATCCCACCGGCCAGGAACGCGTCGTACCACCCCTCGAAGTGCAGCACCGGAACCGTCACCTGGTCGTAGTGGCCGCGAATGCTCCAGCGTTTCCAGTACT
>JAODNG010000467.1 GCA_025465385.1 Pseudonocardiales bacterium | reverse complement strand
CTGGTACGGCAGTGATCAGCGGGGATGATCCCGCTCGCGGTGGCGCGGGAGCCCGAGGCGAGCTGAGCGGCCCCGGTGGTGTGTCGGGTGCATCCATGCGGCCGGTACCTCCACTACTTGTGGGTGCTTCTGTCGGCAGCACGGCGGTGGTATTGCGGGTTTTGGGTCCGGTCGAAGCGATAGTGGGTGGTCGGCCGGTGGATTTGGGGCCGCCCAAGCAGCGTGCCGTGCTTACCTTGTTGGCGAGTCGGGTGGGTCGACCGGTGGCAGTCGATGCACTGCTGGAGGCGCTGTGGGCGGGGGCTCCGCCGCCGGCGGCGCTGGCATCGCTGCGGGCGTATGTGGCCAATCTGCGCAGAGTGCTGGAGCCCGACCGGGCGCCGCGAGCGCCGGCGACGGTGTTGCGCACCTACACCGCGGGTTACCTGTTGGACAGCCATCATGTCGACGTCGATGTCCACCGGTTCAGCAGGCACGCCACGGCCGGCCGGGAGGCGTGGGGTGGGGGCGAGCCGCAACGCGCGTTGAGTGAGTTCGAGGCGGGGCTGGCGTTGTGGCGTGGGGAGGCTTACGCGGAGGTGGCCGACGCCGGGTGGGTGGCGCCGGACGTAGCCCGGCTAGAGGAGCTGCGGCTGTCGGTGATCGAGGGGCGGTGCGCGGCGCTGATCGGGGTGGGTGCCCACGAGGTGGCAGTGGCCGAGTTGGAGGCTCACGTGCGTATCCATCCGTTGGGTGAACACGGGTGTGAGCTGTTGGCCTTGGGGTTGTACCGAGCTGGGCGGCAGGCCGATGCGCTGGCAGTGCTGCAGGCCACCCGGAGGCGGCTGGCCGACGAGCTGGGCATCGACCCCAGCACTGCGCTGCAACGCCTGGAACACGACATTCTTATCCAGGAGCCAGCGCTGGACTGGCACCCGCCGAGCTCACTGCCGACCGGCGCGGTCACGGTCGCACCCCAAGCTTCGACGACCGGCCCGGCGTCGGTCGAGGAACAGGACATCTCGACGACGCTGTTCGCGGGGTTGCGTGACCTGCCACATGCCCGGTCGGATGACGCGCTGGCAGAGCGGGTCTGGAATGTGCCCGCCCGCAACCCGGTGTTCACCGGACGGGATGCGACGCTTACCGCACTGCATGCCGCACTACAGGGCGGGGAGCGCTCGACGCCGATGGTCGTGCAGGCCCTGTATGGGATGGGCGGGATCGGGAAGACCGCGCTGGCCATTGAGTACGCCCACCGTTACGGGGCCGAGTACGACGTGGCGTGGTGGGTCCCAGCAGAGCAACCCGCTCTGGTGGCCGATCGGCTAGCACAGCTGGCCCACGCTCTGGGTTTGGCGACCGTCACCGATCCCGTGACCGCGGCAGTGGCCCGGCTGCTAGGGGCGTTGCGGGACCGAAACCGATGGCTCCTGATATTTGACAATGCCGAGGACTCCGCAGCACTGGTTCCTTATCTGCCTGGCGGTGGCGGTCATGTGGTCATTACCTCCCGCAACCCCGGCTGGCACGAGCTGGCCATCCCAGTGGGAGTGGATGTGTTCGACCGGGGCGAGTCGATCACACTGTTGCGCCGTCGCGCCCTACAACTGAGCGACGATGAAGCGGGGCGGATCGCTCAGGCGTTGGGAGACCTGCCGCTGGCGCTGGCCCAGGCCGCTGCGCACCTGGCCGATACCGCCACCGGCGTGCAGGACTACCTCACCCTGCTCGCCGAGCGGACCACAGAGCTGCTGGCGCAGGGATCCTCCGCCACGTACCCGGTATCGCTGGCCGCCAGCGTCCAGGTTGCCCTTGACCGGCTGGCTGCCCAGTCCCCGGCTGCACTGGTGCTGCTCACCCTGGCCGCTTACCTGGCACCGGAACCGATCCCAGTGACCCTGTTCAGCACCCACCCCGCCCAGCTGCCCGACGCGCTTGCGCCCGCAACCAAGGATCCGCTCACCTTGACCGCGCTGACCCGGCTGCTGCGTCACTACGGGCTGGTCCGCGTCGAGGCCGCCACTCTGACACTGCACCGGTTGCTCGCCGCGATCCTTCGCGATCAGCCAGACCACCACCAGGAGCTGCCCACAGTGGCGGTCCGGCTGCTGCGTGCTGCGGCACCGGACGACGATCCGCTGGACAACCCGCCGGCATGGCCGGCCTGGCGCCAGCTCCTGCCGCACGTCCTGGTCGCTACCGATCCTCACCGCAACCTCACCGGTGTCGAGGACGACGTGGCCTGGCTAGTTGAGCGCGCCGCTGAGTATCTGCAGGCCCGGGGAGAATTCCCTTCCGCCCGGTTGCTGTTCGAACGTGCTCGGGACCTGAGCCGCTCCCTACGGGGCGATGACCATCCCGACACCTTGCGTTCGGCCTACAGCCTTGCCGCCGCCTTGCGGGAGTTGGGGCAGTACGAGCCGGCGCGCCGGCTCGGCGAAGACACCCTCAGGCGTTGCCGCCGCGTCCTGGGCGACGACCATCCCCATACCCTACGGTCAGCCCACACTCTCGCCGCCTACTTGTGGGATGTGGGACAGTACGATCGGGCCCGCCAGCTCGGCGAAGACACCCTCACCCGCTGCCGCCGCGCCCTGGGCGACGACCACCCTCACACCCTACAATCGGCCTTCACCCTCGCCATGTACCTGCGGGAGTTGGGGCAGTATGAGCGGGCGCGCCAGCTCGGTGAGGACACTCTCACCCGCATGCGGCGGGTCCTGGGCGATGACCACCCTCACACCTTGGAATCGGCTTACACCCTCGCCGTCTACCTATGGGAGTTGGGGCAGTATGAGCCGGCGCGCCGGCTAGGTGCGGACACTCTTGCCCGTATGCGGCGGGTTCTGGGCGACGACCACCCCCACACCCTGCGCGCGGACTTCACCGTCGCTGTCTACCTGCGGGAGTTGGGGCAATATGAGCAGTCCCGCCGGCTCGGTGAGAACACCCTCATCCGCATGCGTCGAGTCCTGGGTAACGACCACGCCTACACCCTGCGCGCTGCCCACCAGCTCGCCGCCACCTTGGGGGAGTTGGGAGAGTATGAGCAGTCCCGCCAGCTTGCGGAGGACACGCTCACCCGTTGCCGCCGCGTCCTGGGCGACGACCACCCCCATACCCTGATTGCGGCCCGAGTCCTTGCCGCCGCTTTGCGGAAGCTGGGTCAGCATGAGCAGGCCCGCCAGCTCGGTGAGGACGCCCTCATCCGCATGCGTCGAGTCCTGGGCGACGACCACGCCTACACCCTGCGCGCTGCCCACCAGCTCGCCGCCGCCCTGCGGGAGTTGGGGCACTATGAGCAGTCCCGCCAGCTTGCTGAGGACACGCTCACCCGCGCGCGCCGGGTCCTGGGCGACGACCATCCCCATACCCTGATTGCGGCCCGAGCCCTTGCCGCCGCTTTGCGGGAGCTGGGTCAGCATGGGCAGGCCCGCCAGCTCGGCGAGGACACCCTCTACCGCATGCGTCGGGTCCTGGGCGACGAGCATCCCGACACTCTCCGCTCGGCCCACACCCTCGCTGTCGCCCTGCGGGAGCTGGGTCAGCATGGGCAGGCCCGCCAGCTCGGCGAGGACACCCTCTACCGCATGCGTCGGGTCCTGGGCGACGAGCATCCCGACACTCTGCGCGCGGGCCACAGCCTGGCCGCTGTCCTGGCGATTCTGCGTGAGCACGGCCAGGCCTGTCGGCGGGAAGAGTGAATCAGGTTTCGGCGCGGGTCTGTGATGATCGATGCGTCATCAGAAGTGAAGCCCCCTGGAATGGTCAGGCGAGGCGGGCTGTCGACGGTTGTCAATCGTTGCGTTGCAGAAACATGCGGAGGCTGGCGACCAGCATGTATCAGCGCGGTGGCGCACGGACTCTTAAAGCAGGTTGATGGGTCCGCCGCGAGACACCTCGTCTCTGTTTCGAAAGAGCTAATTTTTCGATGCGCCGAGAACCCCGCGACTCGCTGATTGATGGAGTAACGGCGCCGACCCCATGAACGCTTACAGCAGGAATGACAAGAGGACACCTCGATGTGTGGAATCACCGGCTGGATCTCCTTCGATCGAAATCTGACTCGGCACCAGGCGGACCTCGACGCGATGACAGCGACCATGGCGTGTCGAGGGCCGGACGCCGAGGGCAGCTGGCTTGATCGGCATGCGGCGCTGGGTCACCGCAGACTGGCAGTGATCGATATTGAGGGAGGCGCCCAGCCTATGTCAGTGTGCACCGCCGACGGCGCGGTGACGATCACCTATAGCGGGGAGGCTTATAACTTCACCGAGCTCCGCGGTGAGCTGCGCCGCCGGGGCCATCGGTTCCGGACCCGGAGTGACACCGAAGTGGTGTTGCGCGGATACCTGGAATGGGAGGAAGCCGTCGCTGAACGACTCAACGGCATGTACGCCTTCGCTATCTGGGACACCAGGGTCGACAAGCTCGTCATGATCCGCGACCGGATGGGTATCAAACCTTTTTACTTGTTCCCTACCACCGATGGGGTGCTGTTCGGCTCGGAGCCCAAGGCGATCCTGGCCAATCCGATGGCGGACCGTGCGGTCGACCTGGACGGTTTGCGTGAACTATTCAGCGTTATTAAGACGCCTGGCCACGCGGTGTGGTGTGGGATGCGCGAGGTGCTCCCGGGCACCGTAGTCACCGTCGACCGCTCGGGAATCCGGGAACACCGCTACTGGACGCTGCAAACCCGTGCGCACACCGACGACCAGCAGACGACCGTCGCCACCGTCCGCTCCCTGCTCGACGACATCGTGGCCCGCCAACTGGTCGCCGACGTGCCGCGCTGCATGCTGCTCTCCGGCGGTCTGGACTCCAGCATGCTCACCGCGCTCGCCGCCGCCCAGCTCGGTGAGCAGGTCCGTAGCTTCGCGGTCGACTTCGTCGGGCAGACCGAGAAATTCATGCCCGATGACATGCGGGCCACCCCGGACACCCCCTACGCGCACGAGGTCGCCACCCACGTCGACGCCCGGCACCAAGACATCGTGCTCGGCCCCACCACACTGGCCGATCCGGCGGTGCGGCAGGCGGTGGTCACCGCGCGGGGTATCACCGGCGGTCTTGGCGACATGGACGCTTCGCTGTACTTGCTGTTCAAAGCCATCCGCGGGCACTCCACGGTTGCCCTGTCCGGAGAAGCAGCCGACGAGGTCTTCGGCGGGTACCGCTGGTTCCACCAGCCCGAGGTGCAGGCCGCGGACACCTTTCCCTGGATCGCCTATCTGGCCCGCCTGCGCACGCAGGCGCCTGACTCGCTCAACGCCGACCTCACCGCAGCCCTCGACCTGCCCAGCTACATCCGCGATCGCTACGCCAGTGCGGTTGCCGAGGTCGAGACCGCCGACGGCGAGACCGAGCACGAGCGGCGGATGCGGGTGATCTGCTATCTGCACCTGACCCGGTTCGTACGGCTACTACTGGACCGCAAGGACCGGATGAGCATGGCAGTCGGTCTGGAGGTCCGGGTGCCGTTTTGCGACCACCGACTCGTCGAGTACGTCTACAACACCCCGTGGTCGCTCAAGACCTTCGACGGCAGGGAGAAAAGCCTGCTCCGCGCCGCAGCCACTGACCTGCTACCTCAGTCCGTGCTGCAGCGGGTGAAAAGCCCCTATCCGTCGACCCAAGACCCCCTCTACGCCAGTGCCCTGCAGCAGCAGGTCAAGGAGCTGCTCGCGACAGACGACCCGGTGTTGGAGCTGGTCAACCGCCGCTGGGTAGACGCCGCCGCGCAGCAGGATCCGACCACCATGCCCACCGACGTCCGCAACGGCATCGAACGGACCCTCGATCTGAGCGTCTGGCTGGACAGCTACTGCCCCGAGCTTCGACTCTCCTGACCGGAGCTCCGCAATGATGAGGGGCTTAACCGAGGGTGCGTGGTCGCTGCCGCCGGGCCTCCCACTCGCCACAAGTACACCCGATCGGGCCGGCGATGGCGTATTTACCGGGCGGTGCTCGTCCTCCTACTTGTTAGCGCGACTGGACGCGAATCGATCTCTGTCACACCGCTGGGCTGACTCGAGGCCCAGCCTGGCCAACCTGGTTTGGCTTAGATGGAGTCGGGGAAATGGAGGGGTTTGTCTCATGTGGAAACTGAAGAGCCTTTTTTGGAATTGGCTCCTTGTTCAAAAGTTTCATTTCAGCAAACCACGGCGTGTCCCGATACCTACAGACACTGCGTGCAAGATACGACGTATTCCCCTCGTGCAGAGGTACCCGTCTATTCCTATCTCGAATATATTCGTCGCCGATCATATTCCGGCAGACGAAACCGAGCGGGCTCGGCTCATTTTCTGCAAGGTTGAGGCGCTACTCTATCGTGTTTTTCCTCCCAAGGAGCCTAATCTTGCTTCGATTGACGCTGACCCTGCGATAGCGATTGCTCGCGCCTATGGCGACATGCACCAAAAGTGCTTTCCCGCCCCCGTCCTACCCGAGGAGTATCAAGGTCCGATCGACCTCGGATATCTGGCTGTGGCAGGACCATATTTCTGCTATCTACAGCGTGCTCCCGAAGGTGGTTATGAGTGGGACCTGCGCGAGCTGGGCCGCTACGAGTGCCACCCCGGACTCCGGACGCTCGGCGTTCGGGTGCTATTCGTAGTTGATGAGGCCGCCCGGCGCCTGGTACCCGTCGAGATTGACTGTGAGCTGGGTCGGTGCACCCCGACGGATCCGGAGTGGCAGCTAGCGCAGAAGATCGCTCTTTGCGCGGCGACGACCCACCTGTCTCTGGTCCGCCACTTCAACGGCATCCATCTGGCACTGGTGGCCCAGTTCGCGGTAGCCACCCGGAACACCCTAGCGGCGAACCACCCCGTACGGCGCCTCGTCTGGCCGCACGTGTGGGGAACTCAATACTCGAACGAGATCATCACCGAGCTGTTTATGATGAAGGGCGGTGATCTCGAAGAGATATTCAGCTTCACCCATGCCGGACTTTGCAAGCTCATCGCGGATACTTATGAGCAATACGACATTCGTGTGATTGACCTATCGATCGACGTAGATCGTCGTGGGATCATTAAAAGTGAGTTCGACGTCCCGGCGCTCGAGAACCGTCTAGCGCACCTAGACGTGATCCTTTCTCACACTTACCGTTACCTCAATTTGTACTACAGCTCCGACCAAGACCTCCAAGAAGATGCTCAGATCCGGGAATGGGTCAACGAACTGAACCGTCTCGTGCCCGGTGGTGTCGACCGATTGTTAGGCGACAAGTTCACAATCGAAGGGGTTGCGCGGTTCATTGCCGCCTACATTTACGCAGGAACGGTGGAACATGACGTCATCGGGTCGGGACTGTGGGACTACCAGCTGTGGACGCACGTGCAGCCTGCGCGAGTCTATGAGGATGGTCGCCGGGAACCGATCGATGTATACCAGCGGCTCGTGAACTTCAACTTCATCTGCAACGTGAGTCGAGCGCCACTCCTGCAGGATCTCTCCTATCTAGCACTGGATGCTGCCGGTTCCGCCGCCTTCAGCCGCTTCCTCGCCGAATTGGCTGCTCTGCAAGCGAGTCTCGAAACCGAGGATGCTGCCTGTTGGAAGACCTCTCCAAAGATCCTCGAGTTGAGCGTGAACGGCTGATGCGGTGCTCGCCACACCGCGCACTAGCTGGCGCTGGCCGCCTCATCTGCCCGCTAGGTCGGCGTATCCGGCGAACCCACCCAGCGAAGGAAGGGATATGGCATCAGACCCGACGACGGTCGCGATCGCTCCAAGCCTATGAGTCCCGCTCCGGTGCAGCTCCTTGCGCTGCGCCCTGGCGCAGAACTTCCCTGGGACCTTGGAAGCCGACGTGTCCAATCGGCTTCGGATAACGAACGTGATCCGCACCAAAAGCTTGAAGAATTCTTGGGCCCGTTCTCGTCGGTGGAGAGGGTAGCTGAGGCTGATCGACACCAATGCGGTTGTAACCCTGCGCTCTGCCGTCGGCGCTTGACCTGTCACGCGCGCAGCCGCAATCCACCTAACGTCGGTCGCGGCCAAGGAGTGACCAGCGAGGTTCCGTGGAGTTGCGGAAACTGCGGCCGCGAGGCGCCCGAGTAGATCACAGCACGGCTCCGAGGTGTGCACCACTCTCGACACCCAACAAGTTGACAACGCAGGGGTGTATCAGACAGCCGGGCAACGAACTCAGTTGTAGTGCACGGTCTGAGCCGACTTTGGGATGGCGATTTTAATGGAGTCCACGACCACTACCCCTTTTGAAGCAGCAGCGGCGGGTACCGGCATGAAACCACCTAGCAGTCCCCCATGCAGCGGGGCCCGGGGGGCGCGCTTGCCACGGTCCACCGTCCACCGATTGTTCGTGAAGGTGGCCGAGGCGATTGACCGCCGGTGGCGCTGGGACCGGTTCCCGACCATAGTGTCGCTCGGGCTGCTCAAGGGCATCCGCGACAACCTGCGCGCGCTCAACCTGTTCGACACCAATGACGCGGAATCGTTGCCGAAGCTCGACCCCGAGCCCGCGGCCCGGTATCTGGTGTCGCGCACGGTGGACGGCGCTTACAACGACCTGTCCGTCCCCGCCATGGGGATGGCGGGCACCCGGTTCGGCCGCAATGTGCCCCTGCGGTTCACCGAGCCGGAGGACGGCGAGCGGCTCATGACACCCAACCCGCGGGTCGTCAGCCGGATGCTACTTGCGCGGGGACCGCAGATGATTCCCGCCACCACCCTCAACGTGATCGCCGCTGCGTGGCTGCAGTTCGAGACCCGGGACTGGTTCAGCCACGGCACCGATCCCGAACGGCCGTTCCAGGTCCCCCGCCCGGAGGGCGACGACTGGCCGAACGACCCGATCCTGCTGCCGCGCACCCGCCGTGACCCCCATGCCAGCGGCGAGATGCCGCGGACGTTCGTCAACACCGAGACCCATTGGTGGGACGCCTCCCAGATCTATGGCAGCACCGAGCAGTTCCAGCAGGCCATCCGCAAATCCACCCTGGGCCCCGGGAAGGTCGCGATCGGCGCGGACGGCCTCATAGACGTCGACCCGGTCCTGCTTGCGAGCTCGGGCGGGGTGGACGGTTGGTGGCTCGGCCTGGAACTGCTGCACACGCTGTTCATGCGCGAGCACAACACGGTCTGCGACATGCTGCACGCGGCATACCCGTCCTGGTCGGACGACCAGGTCTTCGACAAGGCCCGGTTGGTGGTCGCCGCGCTGATTGCAAAGATCCACACGGTTGAGTGGACGACCGCGATCCTCGGCCAGCCCACGCTGCGCATTGGGATGCGGACCAATTGGTTCGGCATCGCGGGGGAGCGGGTGCGCACCCTGTTCGGGCGGCTGAGCGACGGCGAGATCATCAGCGGCATCCCCGGGTCACCGACCGACCACCACAACGTCCCGTACTCCGTCACCGAAGAGTTCGTCGCGGTGTACCGCATGCACCCGCTGGTGCCCGACGAGTTCGACCTCCGGTCGACGGCCGACCCGCACCGGCGCCAGCAACTCGCATTCCTCGACGGTGCCGGGCTCAACGCTCATCCGGTGCTGCAGCGAGTCGGCGCCTCGGACCTGCTTTACTCCCTCGGTACGGCCCATCCCGGCGCGGTGACCCTGCACAACCACCCGCGGTTCATGCAGCATTTCCGCCGCCGCGACGGCATGGTCATCGATCTCGCCGCGCTCGATGTGCTCCGCTCCCGGGAACGAGGCGTTCCGCGATACAACGAGTTTCGGCGGCTGCTGCAGCTGCCTGAGGCCGTGTCGTTCGAGGCGCTGACCCATGACCGGCAGAAGGCTGCCGAGCTGAGGTCGGTGTACGCCTCCATCGAGGACGTCGACCTGACGGTCGGGCTCTTCGCCGAGCCGCCGCCGGCCGGGTTCGGGTTCAGTGACACCGGGTTCCGGATCTTCATCCTGATGGCATCGCGCAGGATCAAGAGCGACCGCTTCTTCACCACCGACTTCACCCCGCAGGTCTACACCCCGGAGGGCATGGCGTGGATCGACGCGAATGACATGTCCTCGGTCCTCGTGCGGCACTACCCCGCGCTCGCGCCGATGCTGCGCACGGTGCGCAACGCGTTCGCACCGTGGCCGATCCCCGAGGAGGCACTGGCCACCGGGCGTGGGGCCGGGACATGACCCGGTGGCCGCCACGCGGCGTGCCGGAGCGCTCGGCATGGTGCTCGGGAAGATCAGGACGACATGGCAGGCCAGACGCCGGACCTGTCGCTCTCCTACCCCGCGAATTTGAACCCCAGCATCTCGAACTGAGCCCGCCGGCAATCGCGGGCTCAGCCGCGAGCCCTAATCCTGCTCCGGGGGAGAGCGCGGCTGACGGATCAAGCGGGTCCGCCAACGCCGGGTCAGTCGTGCATGACTGCTGCTGAGGTGATGCGGTGCAGGGGGAAGCGGCGCAGTTCATCGGCTGAGCGGTCGAAACCTTCTAGGACGCCGCCGCCTACGCTCACTGGGCGCACGATGCGCCGGCGCGCCACCCCGTGGGAGTCGACGTAGCCGATGCAGACGTTACTGCCGGCGTGCGCGGCATCCTGCAGTAGCTCCAGTGTGTCACCTGTGGACACCGCACCCTTTGCCAGCCCGCGGGGGGTGGTGGCCGCGGCATCGCCGGTTCGTAGTGCCGCCACCATGGTGGCAAGCTGCTCCGCCGAGGGGGTGGGTGGCACGATGGCCCGTCGGGTCGGCTGGGTGCGGGCCTTGGCCCGGCGAGCTCCGGCGCGCAGATCGACCACCTGGCCGTCGGGTCCCTCAGCGACCGGGACGAAGCCGGCGCCGCGTACTTCGTCGAGCAGCGCGGCCAGCGCCAACGGGCTGATCAGCACGGTAGGAGCAAGCCGGCGCAGCCCGCAGCGCGCGGCGACCGGGTGCGCCAGCACCTCGCTGAGCAGCGCCGCGTCGTCGCAGCGCAGGAATGCGGCGGCGGCGCCACCGCGCAGGCGCCCGTGCCGCCGGGCCACATCGTCAATGAGGTAGCTCACCGACTGCGGCACCGGGGTCATCGATCGGCTTTGGAACAGCTCGTGCAAGTCGGCAGCGCTGCGGCCGG
>JAODNG010000394.1 GCA_025465385.1 Pseudonocardiales bacterium | reverse complement strand
CTCACCCAGCGTCAGGCGAGCCACCAACGAGGCCACAGCAGGCGACCACATGAGCGGGATAACCCAAAGCCAAGTACCGGTCTCGATAAGGAGAACCTGGAACACCGCCGAGAGCAGAACAACCATCCCGAAGTAGATCACCAGACCCTGTCGCGCTCGGAGTCGGACCTTCGCGGCAGAGTGAACGAATGCACTCTTCCCTTTAGCGGCGACCATGTCGACCTCCAGGTGCTTTTCGACCGAGATGTCCTACCGAGGAGGCTCCTGTCAGCTGGGACGACAGTCAAGGTGCTAACCCCACCGATCTGCGAGCCGCTGGCTTCTCGACCAGGACCTGGTAGCTCAATCAGAGCACGATGATCGACATCCTGGTTTGTGTCCTCAACATGTGCTCATTTCAGGCCGGACTACGGGGCACCGGCGCGGACGTGACCGGGTTGGTCGTCCTACTCACCTGTCCGCTCGGGCCCGACCCGCTCGCTTCGCGCGGCCTGGCGGCCGTGCTCGCACAGGCCGGCACGGTCGAGCACATCTTGACCAAGCTCAGGGTCTTGACCCGCGCTCACGCATCGGTGCACGCCCAACGCACAGGCCCCTATATCTCCCGCCAACTCCAGACACGCCGAGGACCGGTCACCTGAGCATGGTCAAGCGGTCACTGATCACCGCGTCACGGATTCTTGAACGCAGCTTACCGCCCCCAGGTCGATTTGCACTGGGACGGTTGGCGGAGTGATTCTGACCGGTGTCGGCCGTATTGTGCCTTCCTGCGGTCCGCGCTGTCGGGTCGCAGTCCTGTAAGAAACACGGATGCAGTTCACCACTGTGGTCCTGTAAGAAATAGGGATGCAGCCCCTTACTGTTGCCAGCAACGGCATCGAGATCGCTTACGAGACGTTCGGTGCACCGGGCGGTCGCCCGCTGCTGCTCGTGACGGGTTTGGGCGCCCAGATGCTGGTCTGGCATCCCGAGCTGTGCGCGGCGCTGGCCGCCGAGGACTTCTTCGTGGTGCGCTACGACAACCGTGACGTAGGGCTGTCCACGCACCTGCACGACGCGCCACCGCCGAACCTGGGTGCGGCGATAGGCGGTGACTTCTCCTCGGCGTCCTACCGAGTTGAGGACATGGCGAACGACGGGGTCGGGCTGCTCGACGCGCTCGGGCTGGACAGGGCGCATGTGGTCGGCGCCTCGCTCGGCGGAATGATCGCGCAGACGATGGCCATCATGCACCCCGACCGGGTCCGAAGCCTCACCTCCATCATGTCCACCCCCGGCATCGGAATCGGATCAGCCACCCCGGCGACCCAGGCCGCCTTGTCCACCCCACTGCCGAGAAGCCGCGCGGAGGCGGTGGAGTGGACGGTGGCTATCCAGAAGATCATCGGTTCACCCGGCTACCCGATGGAGGAACCCTGGATCCGTGAGCTGGCCGGGCAGTCCTACGACCGCGGTTTCGACCCAGCCGGCATGGGTCGCCAGCATTTGGCGATCTACGCCTCCGGTGATCGCACCGCGGCGTTGGCCCGGGTCACGGCGCCTGCCTTGGTGGTGCACGGTGAAGCCGACCCGCTGATCCAGCTGTCCGGTGGTCAGGCCACCGCCGCAGCACTCCCCGACGCTGAGCTGCTCGCGGTGCCCGGTATGGGGCACGACCTGCCTCGCAAGATTTGGCCTACGCTGGTGGCGGTGATCAGTCGGCACGCTGACCGTGCCGAGGCCCTGCGCAACTAAACAACTACCGTTAGTTACCAGTGCCTAATAACCGTCCATGTCGTTCCGAGTGGGACCCATTCATACCCTCTTGGATAACGCTCCAGAATCGTCGTCACACATCCAAATAGCCTAAACCCGACGGAGCGGCCGTAGAAGTAGCTGCAGGAGCAGTCGGCTGGGAAACGATACGTTCCGCACCCTCGCACAGTAGTGGTAGCGCACCTACCACTACTCCACCGGTTCCGTTGATGCGCTCGACAGCAGGACCAATCACCTCGGCCTGCTCGGCAATGGTCCTCACGTTCTGCAAGCTGTCATCGAGATTGTCGGCGGTCCGGTTGAGTAGCACACCGAGCGCGAAGAGATAGATCGCCAAAACGGCAATCAACAACGCGATGACGAGTACCGTTAACGCGATAAGAGTCATCTCTAAATCCATTCGCAGAGAATTTTAGTCTGCACGTAGCGCCACCGGAGAAACGGGAGGTAAAGATCAGTCCCCCGTTGTCCGATCACGGATTGGTCACACGTCCGGGTACACCGGACCGGCTGGATACATCCTCTGCCGGGTGCGTCATCGTGCTCTGAGTCCTGAGCCGGGCAGGGGACGTCGTTAGGCGATCGCAGGTGCGCCGGGGGGTGTGAGGTAGGGCTTGAGCAGGATTCCGAGCTGTAGGGTCAACATCCGCATCCATGCTTGACCCACTTCCGCGGCTGCTGGCGGTTCTGGGAGCTTTCCGAAGACGTAGTCTCCGTCGGCTCCGGGGGCGATGGTGTTCAGCGCGGTCATGACTCGCATCTCGACCCAGCCCATGAGGGCGATGGTCAGGTCCGGCGGGACGACCACGTGGGGGTGCGTTCCGCCGTCTTTGACGTGGGCGTCGGCGACTTTGGACATGTAGGCGTGGAAGTCGCCGTCGATCGGCTTGGTGGTGGTCCGCGACCACCACGCCTTGAGTGTCATCTTGCGCTGAGTGAGGTGCGAGGCGTCTTGGAAGTATCCGGCCGATTCTGGACGGGAGAGCAGATAGTCGTAGGCGAGGGTGACCACGCCTCCTGCTGCTGGTCCTAGTAGGGGGCCGGTCTTGCGCAGAATTGCCTGCTCTTTGGGGCCGAAACCGGCGAACTCCGCGTAGGGATGGAACTCGGCGGCTTCGTGGTGGCCCAGGGGTGCGTCTGGTTCTGCCAGGCTGGGTTCGAGGATGATCCCGAGTTGCAGCAGGAGCTGGTTCATCCAGGCGGCGCCGGCGGCGGAGACGGTGGCGAGGTCGCAGGTTTTGCCCATGGCGTCGAGGATCTGGCCCTGTAGCCAGGCGGTGAGGGCCAGGACGAGTTGAGGCGGAAGTGGCACCTGAACTCCCGGGAAGGTCACTTCAGTGCCCCCGACGTGGCTGGTCTCTCGGAGGAAGGCAGCCAGCTCGCCGTCAAATGGTCCCGCGATCGTCCTGTCCAGCCACTCTTTGATCAGCGGCTCGCTGACCGATAGGTCTGATCTGTCCATCAGCGGCGCGGATTCTGGACGGGTCATAAGGTATCCGGTTATTGCCCCGGGGATATGGTCGATGAGCGCTGCGATGTCCCTGCCGGTCTCTTGGACGGCCACTGCCTCGTACACTCCGAACCCGGCGAAGTCTGCGAGTGGAGCGAACTCTGGTGTTACCAGTTGATCGTAGCCTTCGGCCTCGAGTACTTCCTCGATCTGGTTGCCGATGGTCATGATTATCTCCCCTACTCAGGCGGTAAACCATGCTCGTGAGGACTAAAATCTGGACATAGCGAGGAGCCCAGATGCGCCCAAGGTGACATTACTGGACTTTTGGCTAGTCGATCGTTACACCGGCGTTGGAGTCATGTAACTAGACACTCACAGCCAGTATCGCCGTTTACCTGCTTATTTATCGAGCCGATTGTTACGCCAGCGTTGGAATATGTAACTAGACACTCACAGGCCTGAAATTGTCATTGTGAACGGTCGGCAGCGGCGTAGGCTGGTTCACCAGCAGAGTTCAGGCCAACTCCGTCCCCGCTCCTTGATCAGAGGGCAGGTCAAGGCCGGAGGAAAGGAGACAGAGGTGATTTTGGTTCGTCCCCCCCGCGTGCCCGTCCACATGGGGACTCACGGGGAACCACCGGCTATGGCGGAGAGACTCTCACTGACCGTGCATCACAATGCTTCCCCTGCTCAGGTCGCGGTACAGGTCACGCCTGGCTCTGGTCACCGCCGAGCCGGATGCCTACGCCGAAGTACATCCGGAGCTGGCCCGGCGGGTGGGTGTCGGCTCCGGAGATCAGATACGGCTGGATACCCGCAGGGGCAGCGCGGTGCTGCGCGCCAGGATCAGCAACACCATCCGCACCACACGGTCTTGTGCCCTTTCACGAGGGTGGGCTGCAGGCCGCCACCGCCTTGACCAACCCAGCGCTGGACCCGATCTCGCCGATGCCGGAGTTCAAGGCCTGCGCGGTGGCCTTCAGCGCGGTGCCGGATTACGCGCCATCCAGGTTGGACTC
The DNA here is from genome assembly GCA_025465385.1 of Pseudonocardiales bacterium. Lineage (GTDB taxonomy): Bacteria > Actinomycetota > Actinomycetes > Mycobacteriales > Pseudonocardiaceae. Next base: position 4,250 of record JAODNG010000394.1, on the reverse strand, counting down.
CGTTGTGAACGGCTGTCCATGACGAGTGGAGCGAAAGGAGTTTCATGCACACCCGGCCGCGGTTCTTGCAGGGCAACTACCACTTCGAAGGGCAGGGCCTGTGTAAACCTGTCCCGATCGATCCCGCTCTGACCTACACGGTTCCTCCTGGGCTGACGGGGCAGGCTCTGTACTTCCGGGGTGGAAACAGCACCAACGAGATGATCACGGTGCTGCTCATGCGAGACGGCCAGCCGACGCGCTATTTCCCGATCGGCGCCCGCGACGGCACCCACGTGTCGCTGCGGATGGTGGAGGACCTGATCAGCTACACCCAGATCGAACTGCACGTCGCCGCGCCCGAGGGCTGCGCGGGAATCGTGGTCGTCGACCTTGGCCTGCTGGAGGTGTGAAATCCATGCGAGAACTGGTTGTGATCGGAAATGGCATGGTCGGGGCTCGGGCTGTCGAGGAGATCCTGGCCCGCGGTGGCGGTGTGATGTTCCGCATCACCATGTTCGGTGACGAGCCGTACGGCAACTACAACCGCATCCTGCTGTCGGAGTTGCTGGCCCGGGGCACCGACCCGGACGAGGACCCGCTCGACGCGGACCTTTTGCTCAACCCCAGGCAGTGGTACGGGGACAACGGCATTACGTTGCACGCTGGGGTGCGGGTGGTCCGCATTGACCGGTTCGCCCACCGGGTTTACGCCGACGACGGGTCGATCGTCCGGTACGACAAGCTCGTGCTGGCCACCGGCAGCCGCCCCTACTTCCCGCCGATGGAGGGCCTGTGGGCGGATGACAAGACGCTGACACCGGGAGTGTTCGGCTTCCGAACGTTGCACGACACCATGGCGATGATGCGCTATGCCCGCGGCAAACAGCGCGCCGCAGTGATCGGTGGTGGTCTACTCGGGTTGGAGGCGGCCCGCGGGCTGCAAGCGCATGGTTTGGCGGTGCACGTCGTGCACGCTGCGCAGGGCCTGATGAATCAGCAGCTGGATGCTCAGGCAGGCCTGGTGCTGCGGCGGTCGCTAGAACGGCTCGGCATGAGCGTGCACACCGGCGTCCGCACCACAGGAGTCCGGTGTAGCCGCGACGGCGCGGTTACCGGCGTCAACTTCGCTGACGGGGCCACACTCGACGTTGACATGGTCGTGGTTGCGGCGGGTATCCGCCCGAATATCGGGCTGGCCATGGTCTCGGGCCTGGAGACCCAACGCGGCATCGTGGTCGATGACCAGCTGCGCTCGGTCGACGATGACGACATCTACGCCGTCGGCGAGTGCGTGCAGCATCGCGGCGAGGTCTACGGGCTCGTCGGTCCATTGTGGGAGCAGGCAGCGGTGCTGGCCGACCACATCACCGGCACTGACCCGGCGGCTGCGTATCATGGCTCGCGGCTCGCGACCAAGCTCAAGGTCGCCGGCGTGGATGTGGCGGCGATGGGACTTAAGGAACCGGAGCGGCCCGATGACGAGTTCGTCCAGTTCAGCGAGCCCTGTCGCGGGATCTACCAGACGGTGATCATCCGCGACGGCGTATTGGTTGGCGCCACGTTGCTGGGTGATGTCAGCAAGGTCGCGTCGCTGACTCAGGCTTTCGACCGGCGGGTGCCGTTGCCCGAAGAGCGGATCAGGTTGCTGTTCGACATTGGCGTTCCGCCGCCGGAAACGGGCGTGGCAGAGCTGGCCGACGAAGCGCAGGTCTGTAACTGCAACGGGGTGAGCAAGGATCAGCTGGTGGCTTGTGTCCGAGACGGGCAGCGCACCGTCGAGGGGGTGATGGCCGTCACCCGCGCAGGGAAAGGCTGTGGCTCGTGTGAGGACTTAGTTGCTGACATCGTCACGGCAGCCCTAGGTGAAGTCCTGCAGGAAGACCCGACCGCGAACTACTACGTGCCGTGCATACCGATGGACAAGCCTCAGCTCATCGCAGCAATCCGGAAACGGGGGCTGCGCTCGGTCTCGGCAGTGTTCGCCGCGCTGACCGAAGACGGCGCCGAGCACGCGGGCAGCAAGATGGCGCTAGCGTCGCTGCTGAAAGTGATCTGGAACGAGCAGTACATCGACGAGCGAGACGCCCGGTTCATCAATGACCGGGTGCACGCCAATATTCAGCGGGACGGGACCTTCTCGGTCGTGCCGCAAGTCGTCGGCGGCGTCACCAGCCCGGCGCAGCTACGGCGGATCGCAGACGTCGCCGAGCGCTACCACATCCCCATGTTGAAGATCACCGGTGGTCAGCGCATCGACCTGCTCGGAGTACGCAAGGAGGACCTCCCCAACGTGTGGGCCGATCTAGACATGCCATCGGGCTACGCGTACGGCAAAAGCTTCCGCACCGTCAAGACCTGCGTGGGTAGCGACTTCTGCCGCTTCGGTTTAGGCGACTCCACCCAGCTGGGCATCGATATCGAGCGCCGATACCAGGGGTTGGAGAGTCCGGCGAAGATGAAACTGGCCGTATCCGGTTGCCCCCGCAACTGCGCGGAGTCCTATGTCAAGGATGTGGGCATCGTCGCGATCGAGGGTGGCCGATGGGAAATCTACGTCGGTGGCGCCGCCGGTGCGAACGTGCGCAAGGGGGACCTGCTCGCCACAGTTCAGCAGCGGGAGCAGGCCATCACGCTCACCGGGAGGTTCATGCAGTACTACCGGGAAAACGCCAACTGGTTGGAACGCAGCTACGACTTCGTTCCCCGGATCGGGCTGCCCGAGCTGCAGGCCATTCTCGTCAAGGACCGCGACGGGATCGCCGGTCGGCTCGACGAGGCCATGCAACAGTCGATTGACGCCTACCACGACCCTTGGCAGGAACACCGGCATCCAGCGACCGAGGGCCAGTTCCGCGACGCGCTGCCGCTGGTAGAGCTACCGAAGGTGCCGGCCCGATGACCGGGTCGACGACCGGGGTGCGGCTGTGCAGGCTCGGTCCAGTTGATCAGACCCCCATCGGCGAGGGCCCGCTGCTTCATCGTCGATAATCAGCAGGTCACGGTGTTCCGGCTACGCAATAGCGGCCTGCGTGCAGTGGCGGCTATCTGCCCTCCTCGCGGCGGCCTGCTCGCCGACGGCTTCATCGACAGCCAACAGGTGATCTGCCCACCGCATAACCATGCGTTCCGATTGATCAACGGCCAATGCACCACCGGTGCACCATCAGTACGGGCCTACCCAATGCACGCGGAGGACGGCGAACTCACGCTACGTCTCGACACACCTCAATAAATGCCCGCCTCCGGAACTGGTGGCCCGTGACCCGTGCCGGAACCCGGGGTACATCAGCGCCTCCGGACATGCCGGGGGAATTCAAACAGCTCAAATGAATCCAGCCGGGAGACGACCCTGGGACCGCTCACAACCCCAAGGTCAAGCGGGCAGATTCCCCACGCAAGAGTGTGCCGCCGGGCGCAGCCTTCCGAACTGGCGCTTAGCATGCTCATTGTCAGAGAGCGGCCAGCGGAAACGACGCGACCAGTCCGCACGGGCCGATCCACACCGGCATGTCCCGCACTTCAGTGGCACGCAATAACACACGCCGGCAAGCGGACACGCGGCCGATCAGCGTTTCCACCAAGCGCGCGCAGGGCCCTTGGTCCCCTCACATGTCCACTGAGGCGGTGGAGAGCGGTTCTTGATGCTGGCGTAACCGTCGGCTACACGAGAGTAACAGCGATCTTGTTCGATAGCTGTGTCAGAGATCAGTGAGCACGCTGCGGACCCCAGGGAGCGCGCAATGTCCATCTTCGATTCCATCGGCGGTGCACCTGCAGTGAGTGTCGCAGTAGACAAATTCTACGGGCGGGTGCTGAGCGACCCACAGCTGGCGCACTACTTTTACGGAGTATCAGATATTGACAAGCTCAAAGCGCACCAGCGCGCCTTCATTGCCGCCGCGATCGGGGGACCCGACCTATACCGAGGTCGCGACATGGCAGCCGCGCACGCCAAACTCGGCATCACAGACCCCGACTTCGACGCCGTCGTGGGACATCTGGTGGCGACCCTCACCGAACTGGAGGTTCCCAACGAGATCATCGCCAACATCGGCAGCGCCCTCGCTCCACTACGGTCGGACATCGTCAGCGTGACAGCACCATGAGACCCACCCTCGGCGCCGGGGATCCGATGCCGGTGGGCCGATGAGTCTTTTGGTCGTGGGGTTGTCCCACCGCAGCGCACCGGTGGACGTGCTGGAGCGTGTTGCGGTGTCCTGCGCGGACGCCGACAAGGTCTTACATCAGGTGCTGGAGAGTGAGCACGT
>JAODNG010000385.1 GCA_025465385.1 Pseudonocardiales bacterium | reverse complement strand
CGGTGTCCCCGGTGTCCCCGGTGTCCCCGGCAAGTCAGCGAACTCGCTGTTCACATCGTCAACTCCTCACGTGACCCCGATACCATCCCAGACCCGCCTGCACGGCCCGTGAACTCGTGAGGGATCGACATTGCACGCGCGCAGGAAACGTCGGTGGGGTCGAGTTCACGACACCCACACCGGCTGCGGCTACGTAGGTGTCCGGAGAAATTAGGTAGTGCTACGGATTGCTATGGACAGTCACGCTGGGCACTTTGGGGTGCAGTCGCACCGGCACTGCCGCCGGTGAAGTGCTGCGATGCCTGGGTGACCGGGACGTCCTTTCGTGGGGGGATCCGATGTTTGATGCAATGAACGTGGCACAGCTCGCCGAACAGCACGTGGAGCTGCTACCGGCCCGTACCGTCCTGTCGGTGTGGCGCGCAGGCATTGACGGCACCGCCGGCGACCCCGGGGCCGCGGGTACCCCCGGGGCCAACGGCCAGAGCTATTCGGGCACCAGCATGTGGGCGCTGATCACCGGCTACAACCAGACCGACTCCGGTCGGAGCGTCGGCGACGCCAGCAGCAAGAACGGCTAGCAGCAAGCCGCTCCTGCGCGCTGTCGGTATCGTCGGGGTAACTGGACCATCGGTGCGGACAGGGGGTAGATCGGATGGCCGATGACGGTGACGTGTTAGGCCGCATCCATGAGCTGGTCGATGCTGAGCACACATTGCGGGAGCGCGTCAGCCGCGGTGAGATCACCACCGACGAGGAGCACGCCCAGCTGCAGTCTCTGGAGCAGCAACTCGACCAGTGCTGGGATCTGCTGCGGCAACGTCGGGCTCGCGCGGCCGCCGGCCAGGATCCCGACGACGCCGAGGTCCGCCCGGCCAGTGAAGTCGAGGGCTACCTCAGCTGAACGCAGCAGCTGCTTACGAGGTCGCACCGATAACGCAGGCCATACATAACGCCCCCGACGGGACGCCGTTGATGGTGAGGCCTTGGGCGGGTACGCGGTGCCCACAAACTGCTTGCCCGTGCCCGCTCGCGGCGGCGAGGTCGACGCCAGCAGGTTGCAGCAGGTGCAAGCGCCCGTCATCAGGACAGCGTGCCCATCGCAGCTGGTCGACGCCTGGCCTGCCAGCCTGCTCGCTGCGGTCCGGCTGACCCACCGGAACGCGAACCGGCGTGGGGGGGCTTGGCTGTCGACCGGCTGGAGTCTTGGTGGGGAACTGCGGCTCGGGTATCCGCAGGGCCGCTAGCTGTGATGCGCGGCGCATCGGCGTATCGGCGAAGAGCTGCGGCTCGTCTCGGATCTGACAACCCGGCGGAGCCTGGTCCACAGTCGACTTCCCCAGTCCGTAGTGAAAGACAATTCTCTGTGTAACTCCGTACGTCCCCGGACGCACAGGACAAGCGATCACTCGACACCCGGACGAAACCGACAGCGAGCCTGCCGACTTTTCGGGAGGTAGCCAGGTAGCCTCACCAGCGACATCCCGACCAGAAAGCTCGATGAAGTCGACTCAGTACCCACAGGGCTTTATTAACCACCGCGGTACTGGCTCGCGCTCCATCGGTCGGGTCCGTTCGGGCAAATCGGACGGTGGGACGTGTATCAGTTCGGGGACTATACATGAGACGTCTCATGACGAAACCGGCGGCCGAAGCGTCGTTGCGAGAAGGTCCAGCGCCGCTGCGCTGGCTGATCGGCGTGGAGCTGGCCCGCTACCGCAACTCGGCCAAGCTGTCCCTGACCGAGGCGAGTGAACAGAGCGGGATCAGCCGGGCCAAGCTCGGCCATCTGGAGACCGGTCGTCAGCAGCAGGATCCGCACGACATCGCGTGGCTGCTCGCAGGCTACGGCGCCGAGCAGGCCGATATCGAGCGGCTTATCTCGCTGACCAGTCAAGCCGACGAGGCCAGCTGGTGGGCGCCGTGGGCGCAGGTGGTCCCGGACTGGTTGAAGACGTTCGTCGGCCTCGAGGGCCTGGCCGAGCGGGAGTTCGTTTTCGAGCCGATGCTCATTCCGGGCCTGTTGCAGACAGCGCAATACGCCGCAGCGGTCACCGCGAACACGCCTCGAGTCCGCGCCGACTACAGCGAGCGGTTCGTCGGCCTCCGGCTCGCCCGCACCCGTCGGCTGACCAATCCTGAGCGCCCGCTCCAGCTGCACGCCGTTGTCACTGAAGGTGCATTGCGTCTCGCGGTCGGCGACCGCGAGCTGTGGCGCGATCAACTTCGGCATCTGATAGCCATGGCTGAGCTGCCTACCGTGACGATTCAGGTGATTCGTCCCGATGATGGCCCGCATACCGCGCTGACCGGTCAGTTCGTCGTGTTGGGTTTCGCGAACGTGCGCGCGATCGGCTACGTCGAACTTCACGACGGAGCAGTGTATTTACAGGATGCAGAACAGGTCCGGTCGTATACCATGGTGGCTGAGGATCTACAGAGGGTCGCTCTTGATCCCGAAAGGTCTATCTCATTCATCCAATCGGTTGTCGGGGAGTAACGTTCGGAGGCACACACCGTGTCTAGCCCGTTGCATCTAGCCGCGGCTTCGTGGCGGATCAGCAGTTTCAGCGGAAACAACGGAACCTGCGTCCAGGTCGCCGCGTTGCCCGATGGGCGCATCGCGGTGCGCAACAGCAACCATCCCGACGAGGGGGTGGCGCTGTTCACTCCCGCGGAGATGATCGCGTGGATCCACGGCGTCAAAGCCGGCGAGTTCGACGATCTCGTGAGTTAACAGACGTGGATCGCCAGCACCGCGATGTCGTCGTCGGTGGGTGCCTCGGCCAGCAGGTCGTCACAGAGCGGCTCGATGAGGTGGCGGGTGTCGACGGTGACTCGGCTGACCAGGCAATTGAGGTTATCGGTGAGGTCCGTGCCGCGGCGTTCGACTAAACCGTCGGTGTAGAGCAAGAGGGTCGATCCAGCGGGCAGGGTGATCTCACCCTCGGTTCGCGGCGCAGTCTGGGTGCAGACCAAGGCGGTACCGCTGACGCCCGTCAGCAGCGCAACGCCGTGGTGGCTCGCGAGCAAGGGGGGTGGGTGCCCGGCGCTGGCCCAGCGCATGGTCCAGCGGGCGTCGGCGTAAGTGAGGTTGGCGTAGACCAGGGTCGCGAACGGGGTGATCGCAAGGCTGGCATTGATCGTGGCGAGCCGGTCCAGAATCGCGGCCGGTCCTTCGTCGCGGTCGAAGGCCAACCCGCGCAGGGTGGCGCGAAGGTGGCCCATCGCCGCGGCTGCGGTGATGTCATGCCCGACGACGTCGCCGATCACCACAGCTAGCTGGCCGGGGCGGCGCTGGAAGGCGTCATACCAATCGCCGCCGACCTCGTCACGCCCGGCCGGGCGGTAGCGGGCGCAAATCCGCAGTCCGGGCACCGTCGGTGGTTCGGTGAGCAGGCTGCGTTGCAGCACCAACGCCGACTCACGAGTCGCCTGGTAGGTCAAGCCGTGTTCCAAGGCGATCCCGGCGTAGCGGGCGATCTGACCCAACGCGTGCAGATCGTCTTCGTTCCACGGCGGTCGGCTGTGATGCAGCAGGAAGGACACCACCGCCACCACGCGACCATCCACGATCACCGGGGCGACCACTACCTGGCTCAACCCGTCGCGGAAGACGTCGGCCGTTCCGGTCTTATGCGCCCACGATGGCACCTCGGCAGTGGACACGGGTTGGCGCACCAGCTCACCGCGGCGAATGGCTGCGGTGATCGGGTCGCGGTCGCCGTTCCAGCGCAGACCGGTGAGCCGCGGCGCCATCGTGACACCGGGTATGCCGGCGACGGCAACCCGGTTGGTGATCACTGGCAGGGGCGGATCGATGCGGGGGGGCACCGGGCGGACCAGCACGTGCACCGTGGACAGATCAGCGAGCTCGGGGACCACCGCCCGGGCGAGCTCCTGAAGTTCCGCTTCCGGGTCGAGGCTACGGTTCAAACTCGCGCTCGCCCGAGCGAGCAGTGCCTGACGGCGGGCGTGGCGTTCCAGCTCGCGGCGGGTTTCGACCCGGTCAGTGACTTCCACCGCGACCAACAGCAGACCCCGGTGGTCCACCCCATCGTTGGCGGTGCGACGGATTGCCGAGTAGGAGAAGTCGAAGAACCGTTCGCGGGCGCGCTGCTCGCCGGGCCAGAGCATGGTCACCGAAGCCTCAGCGGTGTGGTACTCCGCACCGCTGGCCAGTACCTGATCCATCAATGCGAAAAACTCACCCGGCACCTGCGGCATCGCCTCACGGACGGGCACTTCTAGCGGCAGCTCGCCGAACAGCGCCTCGTAGGCCGGGTTGTGATATTCCAGGAGGTGCTTCGGACCGCGGGTGACCGCGATCGCCGCCGGTGCGGCGGTGAAAGCATCCAGTAAGCGTTGGCGGCGGTTGATGTCCTGGTGCAGCGCCATCTCGTTGATCACCGAGCTCGCCAGCGCCTCCAACGCTAAGCGATCGACCCGCCGCCACCGGTGCGGCCGGGTGTCGAGCGCGCACAGGGTGCCGATCACCAGCCCGTCTGCGTCGCGCAGCGGGCAGCCAGCATAGGCGTTGAAACCCAACTCGATGCGGGCGGGATGATCAGCAAACGTGGACTCGGCGGCGTCCTCGATATACAAGGGACTACCCGCGAAGAACGTGGAAGGGCAGAAACCGGTGTCTATCGACGCTATGCGTGACGTCGCGAACGGCTCGCCGAGGCCAGCCATGCCCACAAAATTTTGCTGGGCGTCGATCAGATTCACGATACTGACCGGGGCGTCCATCACAATCGCGGCCAACTCCGCCAGCCGGTCCAGCGCCTCTCGATTATCCTGTGCCACCGCCAGCACTCTGGCCACCGCCGCTAGCCGCGCCGGATCGCTGAGCACCTCCCCGGTAGACACCTGCCCAGCTTAGTGTTGCTACGTGAGCTAATCGTCACACCCATGCACACAGCTCGCTGTGGGTAGCTGACTTCGACGGGTCAAACGCGATAGGACGGCCGATGCAGCAGGTGAAGCAACAGAGCGAGAAGACTGGGCTGGCTCGTCGGGTGCTGGTGACGGTCGCCGGGGTGGCGCTGTGCGTGGTAGGGATCGCGTTGCTCGTGTTGCCCGGGCCAGGCCTGCTGCTGGTGCTGGCTGGACTGGTTCTGCTCGCCAACGAGTATCCGTGGGCTCGCCGCATGACGGGCCCGGTGCGAAGGCGGGCAACGCAGACCGCCGCACAAAGCGTCGCCTCACCGGTACGGACCAGCGCCACAGGGTTATGCGGGCTTACGCTCATCGGAGCCGGCCTCGCCTGGATCCTGGTACCAGCGCTGCCGCTGGGCGGCGTGGCGGCCGGATCCAGCCTGATCGTCTCCGGCATCGTAGTACTCGTGCTGTTGGGCTACAGCTACCGCCGCTTTCGTCGCGGCAGCAACAGACCCCGTGGAGACGAAGGGACTTGAACCCTCAACCCCCGCCTTGCAAAGGCGGTGCTCTGCCAGTTGAGCTACGTCCCCAGGCTTCGGGCGCGATCAGCGTACCCAGGGTGGCTCAGGAGTTCGGTGAGGTGGCCTCACGCCAGAGGTCGGCCTCAGCCTTCGCGGAACGCTGACGCTGGACGACGATCAAAGCAACCAGACCGACGAGCAACAGTGCCAAAATCTTCTTCACGATGAATCTCCTTTGCCACGATGGTACGTCTTCAGTGGGCCTAGCTGGACTTGAACCAGCGACCTCATCCTTATCAGGGATGCGCTCTAACCGACTGAGCTATAGGCCCCCGGCGACCCGGCGAAGGTTACCGCACAGCCCCACTGGGTCCGCACCCGCCTGACCGTAGTCAGTCGGGTTCCGACAGGGTGACCTCGATACCGCCGACCAGGTCTGCGGCGACGTTGTAGACCAGAGATCCGACGGTGGCCAGGGCGGTCATCAACACGATGTTCACCAAGCCGATCACCATCGACGCACCGAAGACCCGACCGCCGCTGATCAGCTCAGATCCAGCGGCCTGGGCGTTGTTCGCCGAGGTGAGGTCAGAGTAGGTCCCGTTGAGCTGGTCCCAGACACCCATCCCTGCGAGCACTCCATAGAGCGTTCCCACCGCCACCATCCAGACCAGGAAACCACAGACAGACAGCACCAGCGAGATTTTCAGCACCGACCACGGATCCAGCCGCTGCAGCTGCAAGCTCGTCCGTCGGGGAACCCGGACCGAGCGTGACTGTGACTGGTTGCCCGGCTGCGAGGCGGGCCCCAGCCGCTCTGGCGGTGTATAGCCGCCGACACGCACCGTGGACGGTGCGAAATCCGGTCGCCCCGCTGACCCGCTGGCCGCGACCGGCGGCCCAACGCCCGTCGAGAAGCCGTAAGCCGAGCCGCCCACTGGCTGGCGACCGGCCTGCTCACGGACGGCACCACGGGCGTGTTCGGGCGCCCCCACCTGTAGCGCCACAGTCGTCGGATCGCCATCACCCTGGGTACTGCGCTGGCGCTGCGGCGGGGCTGACTCGGTCTCGTTGGCGTTCTCGGGCCTCGTCACGACTCACCCTTCGTCGGTGCACCGCCGGCATCTACTATGCCGTTAGGTGTGGTGCCCGTAGCTGCGTTGCCGGAATCCAGGTTGCCCGCATCGGGGTCGACGGCCGCTTCTGCGTTTCGTGCGACAGCCACCAGGCTCGCTCCCTCACCGAGGTTCATCAAGCGCACCCCCTTGGTCTGCCGGCCAGCCTTGCGCACCTCCTTGGCAGTGGTTCGGATGACCCCGCCACTGGAGGTGATGGCGTACAGCTCATCGTCGATGTCGACGATGAGTGCCCCGACGAGCTTGCCACGCCGGCGGTCGTACTGAAGTGTCAACACACCTTTGCCACCGCGTCCTTGCACCGGATAGTCCTCGATCGGCGTCCGCTTGGCATAGCCGCCCGCGGTCGCGACGAGAAGGTACAGGCCGCCTTGCACCACCGCGATGGACAGCAGCTCGTCACCGTCGTTGAATCGCATCCCGAACACGCCCGAGGTGGCCCGCCCCATCGGGCGAAGCACCTCATCGGTGGCCGAGAACCGGATCGACTGGCCTTGGGCCGAGACCAGCAGAAGATCGTCCTCGGCAGCGCACAGCACCGCGCCGACCAGCTCGTCCTCATCACGCAGGTTGATGCCGATCAGGCCGCCGGAGCGGTTGGAGTCGAAGTCGGTGAGCTTGCTCTTCTTAACCAAACCATCGCGGGTGGCCAGCACCAGATAGGGCGCGACGGTGTAGTCCTTGATCTGCATGACCTGAGCGATCTGCTCGTCAGGCTGGAAGGCGAGCAAGTTCGCCACGTGCTGGCCGCGGGCGTTGCGGTTGGCTTCAGGCAGTTCGTAGGCCTTCGCCCGGTACACCCGGCCCTTGTTGGTGAAGAACAGGATCCAGTCGTGCGTGGAGCAGACGAAGAAATGCGCCACGATGTCGTCGGTCTTCAAGCCCGCGCCCATGACCCCCTTGCCGCCGCGTTTCTGCGCCCGGTACAGGTCGGTGCGGGTGCGCTTGGCATAGCCGGTGCGGGTGATGGTGACCACCACGTCCTCGACGGCGATCAGGTCCTCGGTCGACATGTCGCCGTCGTAACCGGTGATCCTGGTGCGGCGGTCGTCGCCGTACTTCTCGACGATCTCCCCGAGCTCGTCCCGAACGATCTGACGCTGCCGCTCGGGCTTGTCCAGGATGTCGAGGTAGTCGGCGATCTCCCGCTCGAGCTCGGCGAGGTCCTCGATGACCTTCTGGCGCTCCATCGCCGCGAGACGCCGCAGCTGGGTCTCCAGGATGTAGTTCGCCTGGATCTCATCGACGTCGAGTAGCGCCATCAGGCCGGTGCGCGCGTCGTCCACCGTCGGTGACCGGCGGATCAGCGCGATCACCTCATCGAGCATGTCCAGCGCCTTGACCAGACCGCGCAGCAGGTGAGCCCGTTCCTCGGCCTTGCGTAGCAGGTACCGGGTTCGCCGGACGACGACGTCGAGCTGGTGTCGCACGTAGTGCCGGATCACTTGGTCCAGCCGCAGCGTGCGCGGCACACCCTCGACGATCGCCAGCATGTTCACGCCGAAGGTGTGCTGCAGCTGGGTGTGCTTGTAGAGGTTGTTGAGCACCACCTTGGCTACCGCGTCACGTTTGAGCGTGATCACGATGCGCATGCCGATGCGGTCACTGGACTCGTCGTTGATCTCGGCGATCCCGGCGAGCCTGCCGTCCCGGGACAGCGCCGCGATCGCCTCGATGAAGTTGTCCGGGTTGACCTGGTAGGGCAGCTCGGTGATCACCAGAGTGGTGCGGCCTCTGGTGTCCTCCTCAACCAGCACCTCGCCGCGCATCCGGATCGAGCCGCGGCCGGTGCGGTAGGCATCCGTGATGCCGTCGGTGCCGACGATCAGGCCATGGGTCGGGAAGTCCGGACCCTTGATCCGCTCGATCAGCGCGTCAAGCAGGGCGTCGTCATCGACGTCGGGGTTGTCCAGCAGATAGACCACACCCGCGCCGACCTCGCGCAGGTTGTGCGGTGGGATGTTCGTCGCCATCCCCACCGCGATACCCGAGCTGCCGTTCACCAGCAGGTTGGGAACCCGGGACGGCAACACAGTGGGCATCTCGGTGCGGCCGTCGTAGTTCGGCTCGAAGTCGACAGTTTCCTTGTCGATGTCGCGCAGCATCTCCTGCGCCAGCGGCGTGAGCCGGCACTCGGTGTAGCGCATCGCCGCGGGCGGGTCATTGCCCGGGGAGCCGAAGTTGCCTTGCCCGTCGACCAGCGGGTAGCGCATCGACCACGGCTGGGCCATCCGCACTAGCGTGTCGTAGATCGCGCTGTCCCCGTGCGGATGGTAGTTACCCATCACGTCGCCGACGACCCGAGCGCATTTCACCGGGCCTCGGTCGGCGCGGAAACCAGAGTCGTACATCGAGTACAGCACTCGCCGGTGTACCGGTTTGAGCCCGTCGCGAACGTCCGGCAACGCGCGCCCGACAATGACGCTCATCGCGTAGTCGATGTAGGAGCGCTGCATCTCCTGCTGGATGTCGACCGGTTCGACACGGTCTCCGTCCGGCGGCAGGATGATCTCAGTCACGGAGCTTGGTTCCCTTCAGGGGCCGCTTTCGGGGGGCCATTGACGTGCGCCTAACCCAGCCAGTCTACCGGTCACGCACGGTGTCCTCCGGCCGGACGCGCGGCGCTTGATGTCCGGCGCTCTCACGTTCCCGCACCGCACAGCAGAGCTGTCCGGGCGGCTCGGAACGGCTCTGCTAGTCAGCACCGCGGCTAGGTCATCGCCGTTGTAGGGCCTGATCAGGAGCGTTGCAGCGCGACTGCACTGAGCTGGGAGAGCGCTTCGTTGGTCGCGTCGAGGTCGAAGCGCTCCGGGTCGTAGGCGACCTCGCCGATCTGCTCCATCCAGTCGAGGTACATCTCATGTTCCGGGTGCTTCTCATCGCTCAAGGCACGCATCAGCTCGACGAAACCCCACGGGCCGCCGCTGTCCTCGGGCGGTGCGGCGCGGCGGCCGTTCACGCAGCGCGGGTAGGTCAGTGCCGGGTCGGCCCGGTCGAGTGACTCCACGATGATGTCGTGCCACCAGTCATCGCCAAAGTCGTACCAGTAGGCGAGCCGGTCACCGGCTCGCATTTCAGCCAGCGTGCGGCGCGCCTCGTCCGTGGTGTCGGCGAGCATGTGGTTGGTGTCGGCGTAGTGCACACCGTTGACCTCGAACTGATGCAGGTGACAGTCGTACCAACCCATCGCGGCCTGGATGATGTCGTGCAGCTCGGCCAGGCTCGTGGTCGACGGCACCTGCAGGCGTCGCCAGATTGGCGGCTTCATGTAGCGCAGCGACACCTTGATCGTGTGAATGCTGGGCCGTACCGGCATCGTGCGACCTTATTCGGTCGTACTCAGAGCCGTTATCGCGGGCTACACCGCACGACATTCGGGTCCGAAACGCGGTTCTGGGACGCTAGCCGGGCGCTGTTCGGAACCGAATGGCGGTTTCGCGGGCCGGCTAGACGTCGAGGAAGCGGACGTCTTTCGCGTTACGGGTGATGAATGAGCGGCGGGATTCGACGTCCTCACCCATCAGGACGCTGAACAGCTCGTCGGCGGTCGCGGCGTCGTCGAGAGTGACCTGCAACAGGACCCGGTTGGCCGGATCCATCGTGGTCTCCCACAGCTCCTTGGCGCTCATCTCGCCCAGACCCTTGTAGCGCTGGATCGCGTCCTCCTTGGGCAGCTTGCGACCCTCCGCCTGGCCCGCCTCGATCAGCCCGTCACGTTCCCGGTCGGAGTAGGCGTACTGCGCCTGAGCCCGCGGCCATTTGATCTTATAGAGCGGGGGCGAGGCGAGGAACACGTGCCCGTGCTCGACCAGCGGGCGCATGAACCGGAACAGCAACGTCAGCAGCAGGGTACGGATGTGCTGGCCGTCCACATCGGCGTCGGCCATCAGCACGACCTTGTGGTAACGCAGCTTGGCCAGATCGAACTCGTCATGGATGCCGGTGCCCAGCGCGGTGATCAGCGCCTGGACTTCGGTGTTCTTCAGCACGCGGTCCAGCCGCGCCTTCTCCACGTTGATGATCTTCCCGCGGATCGGCAGGATCGCCTGGTACAGCGAATCCCGGCCGGACTTCGCCGAGCCGCCAGCGGAGTCACCCTCGACGATGAACACCTCGCTGCGCGAGGGATCGGTGGAGCGGCAGTCGGACAGCTTGCCGGGCAGACCACCCAGATCACCGGCCGACTTGCGGCGGACCAGCTCGCGGGCCCGCCGGGCAGCCATCCGGGCCTGCGACGACGAGATCGCCTTATTGATGATCGTCTTGGCCTCGGCGGGATTGCGCTCCAACCAGTCGATCAGCCATTCGTTGCAGGTGCGCTGCACGAACGACTTGGCCTCGGTGTTGCCCAGCTTGGTCTTGGTCTGGCCTTCGAACTGCGGTTCCTTGAGCTTGACCGACACGATCGCGGCCAAACCCTCGCGCACGTCGTCGCCGGTGAGCGCGACTTCTTTTTCCTTGAGCAGCTTCTTGTCCCGCGCGTACCGGTTGATCACCGAGGTCAGCGCGGAGCGGAAACCTTCCTCGTGGGTGCCGCCCTCGTGGGTGTTGATCGTGTTGGCGAAGGTGTAGACCGACTCGGTGTACCCGGCGTTCCACTGCATCGCGACTTCGATCTGCATGCCCTCGCCACCGGCCTCGAAACCGATCACTTTGCGGTGGATGGGGTCCTTGGAGTTGTTGATGTGCTTGACGAAATCTTCCAAACCCCCCGGATAGTGGAAGGTGCGCTCCTTGACCTGAGCGGTCTGACCCTCGGCGTCTTCGGTCTCATTGCTGCCGTTGACCCGTTGGTCGCGCAGCACGATAGTCAAGCCCTTGTTGAGGAAGGCCATCTCCTGCAGCCGCCGCGCCACAGTCTCTGCGTTGTAGACGGTGGTCTCGAAGATCCGCGAATCAGCCCAGTAGGTCAGCGTCGTGCCGGTCTTGCGGGTCGGCTCTCCCTTGCGCAGCGGATATGCTGGCTTGGAGTATTCGTAGCGCTGCCGCCAGACGAACCCGTCACGCTTGATCTCCACCTCCAGCGCGCTGGAGAGGGCGTTGACCACGCTCACCCCTACGCCGTGCAGGCCGCCGGAGACGGCATAGGAGTCGCCGTCGAACTTGCCGCCGGCGTGCAGGGTGGTGAGCACCAGCTCGAGGGCGGGCCGCTTCTCCACCGGGTGCATGTCCACCGGGATGCCCCGGCCGTCGTCGAAGACCCTGACACCGCCGTCGGTGAGCAGGGTGACGTCGACCCTGGTGGCGTAGCCCGCCATCGCCTCGTCGACGGCGTTGTCGACGACTTCCCAGACCAGGTGGTGCAGGCCGCGCTCACCGGTGGATCCGATGTACATACCGGGACGCTTGCGGACGGCTTCGAGCCCCTCGAGGACGGTGATGGAAGACGCGCTGTAGTCGTTCTTCTTAGGGGCCACGGTCGTCGGTGTCTCCTTGCCGGTGCGATGCAGAGTGTCCTACATCGATTCTACTGGTCCGGTCGGACAGAAGTGGGTCAGGGACACCCCTGTCTTGGTCACAGCGCGGCTATTTCGTGTCGGCGCAGGTCCCGGCGGCCTAGCGGCAGACTCGGCCTTTCTGCTGGGCTCTGAGTGGCGCTAAGGGCGCTGGTCAGCCGTAGGTGTCTCGGGGGCCGCGGCCGCGGACGTGTCTCGGTCCGTGCACCCAGCTCGGCGCCGCCGGGCCCTGCACCCGCAGCCGGGTCACCACACCGGGCCCCACGCCGGCGGTGATCCGGGCGATCAGCTGCCGTTGCAGCAACCGGAGTTGGGTGGCCCACGCCGTGGAGCTGGCTCGCACCGTCAGCTCGCCGTCCTTCAGCGACACCGGCTCCGCGTGCTCAGCGAGGTCGGCACCCACCAGCTGCGCCCACCGGGCGAACACCACACCGGCCGAGACCCGGTCCACCCAGCCGCGGTCTGCCACCAGCCGGGAAGCAAGCCGGCCCAGTGGCTGCGGGTCCCGATCATCGGGCCGCGCACCTGACCAGCCGCGGCGTCGTCGTGGCGCCGCGCGCGGGCCGCCGGGCTTGTTCCGGACTCCGCCCGGACCGCTCGGATCACGTTGGGCGGCGCGGGCGGCGTCCAACGCAGCGCGGGCGATGTCGGCACCTTTTGGTCCCCCAGAGGGGGCCTGAGATGGGCTCTCCGCCCCATCGAACATCGACTTGTCCACACTATCCACAGGGTTGTCCCCAGCTGGGGTCTGTTCATCGGGGCGTCCGACTTCATTGGACACGGCGCACCTGCCCGGCGTGCACGTCGAACCAGATTCCCTGAAGTTCCTCGGGGACATCGGCTGGCACCGCGGCGGTGACCAGCACCTGCTCGGCAGCCAGCGCGACCTCGGCCAGCCGGGCCCGCCGACGGGTATCCAGCTCGGCGAAGACATCATCGAGCAACAGCACCGGCTCGGCACCACCGCAACGCAGCAACTGGTAGCTGCCCAGCCGCAGGGCCAACGCGAATGACCACGACTCACCGTGGCTGGCGTAACCCTTGGCCGGCAGACCGCCCAGGCGCAGCTCCAGGTCGTCGCGATGCGGCCCGACCAGGCAGACCCCGCGCTCAACTTCGGCTGTCCGCAGCCGGGCCAGCTGGGCGAGCAGCGCTGCCTCCAGCAGGTCGATATCGGCCTTGCCGGTCTCCTGCACCGCCGCCGGCAACGCGTCACCCAAGCTGCTGCGGTACTCGAGCTCTGCCGTAGCTGACTCCGGGGCCACCGCACGGTAGGCCGCGCGCACATAAGGCGTCAGCTCGACAAGCAGGTCCAGCCGGGCCCCGAGCAGCTCCGCGCCATGCCGGGCGAGGTGGCCGTCCCAGACGTCCAAAGTCCGCAGATCAGCCGCTCCGCCACCGGACCGTCGGGCCGCGCCGACGGACTTCAGCAACGCGACGCGCTGGCGCAGCACCTTGTCGTAGTCAGCTTGGACCCCGGCTAGCCGGGGCGCACGCAGCACCAGCAGATCGTCGAGGAACCGGCGGCGCTGCCCAGGGTCACCGCGGACCAGTGCCAGGTCCTCCGGGGCGAACAGCACGGTGCGCAGCACTCCGAGGACCTCCCGGGGTCGCGGCACGGGGGACCTGTTGAGCCGGGCCCGGTTGGCTCGTCCGGGAGCGATCTCCAGCTCCACGATCAGCTCCCGGCCGGCGTGCACCACCGCGGTGCGCACGATGGCCCGCTGGGCGCCGTGGCGCACCAGGGGCGCATCGGTGGACACCCGGTGTGAACCCAGCGTGGACAGGTAGCTCAGCGCTTCGATCAGATTGGTCTTGCCTTGCCCGTTGGCGCCCACCAGCACAGCTACGCCGGCTTCGAACTCGAGCTCGGCGTGTTCCCAGGAGCGGAAATCAGTGACCGCGAGCTGCCGCACATACATGTGGTTAGCCGGCTGAATCGTGGCTGGCTTGCTGCACGGCGTGCCCGCCGAACTGCTGGCGCAACGCGGCCACCGCTCGCATCGCCGGGGAGTCGTCTTGGCGGGATGCGAACCGGGCGAACAGCGCCGCAGAGATCACCGGCGCGGGCACTGAGTGATTGATGGCTTCCTCGACCGTCCAGCGGCCCTCACCTGAGTCCTCCACCCAACCGCGCAGGTGCGCCAGCTCCGCGTCGTTGTCCAGGGCTGCCACCAGCAGGTCCAGCAGCCAGGAGCGGACCACCGTGCCGCGACGCCACGCCTTGAGCACCGCGGGCACATCGGTGACGACGTCGGCGGCCTCGAGCAGCTCGAAGCCCTCCGCGTAGGCCTGCATCAGGCCGTACTCCACGCCGTTGTGCACCATCTTGGCGAAGTGCCCGGCGCCGACGTCGCCGGCGTGCACGAAACCCTCGTCTCGGGGCCCTTCGGGACGCAGCGCGTCGAACACCGGCATCAGCCGCTCGACGGACTCGGCGGCCCCACCGACCATCAGCCCGTAGCCGTTGTCCTTGCCCCACACCCCGCCGGAAACGCCGCAGTCCAGGTATCCGATGCCGCTGCCGGCGAGTAGTTCGGCGTGCACCTGGTCTTCGGTATAACGCGAGTTACCGCCATCGACGACAAGATCACCCGCGGCAAGCAACCCGGCTAGCTGGGTCACGGTGTCCCGGGTCGGGTCGCCGGCTGGCACCATGATCCACACAGTCCTCGGTGCTGACAAGCGGTCGACCAGCTCGGCCAGCGAGTCGACGTCGCGGGCTCCGGCGCTGCGGGCGAAACCGAGAACTTCGACGCCGGCAGCCCGAAGCCGGTCGCGCATGTTAGCGCCCATCTTGCCGAGTCCGACGAGCCCGAGTTGCACGACGCATCCTCCCGAATAGTGCGTGCTTCTACCGTAGCGGCGGCTGTGACGGCTCGGATTTGGGCACCCGTTGTGGTGGGTATCCACCGACCTGATGTTTGGATCTTCTCCTTTAGAGAGAACATCAGTAGCAGTAGTAGGTGCTGTGGGCGGTGTGGACGCCCTGCATCCGCCCAGCTCCGCTGGTGTGGTGCGGTGTGGACAGCATCTTTTGTCATTCGTGGTGGGTACCGGCCGACGGTGGACTGCGGCGGGGCGCAGACGCGGGATGCACAGCAGTCCCCAGTTATCCACAGAGTTGTCCTCAGGTGTGGGTAGATCGGTTACTCGTTGTATCTGGCTTGCGGAGCGCCGATTATGAGATCAGTGACACTTGCGCCGGGCAGTCAGTTCGCGCAGTTTTTCCCGGAGCGACTCGGCTGAGTGGCGAGTCAGATGGGGCCTGATGTAAAGGCGCGGCCATGCCGGCACGGTCAATCCGGTCTGGTGATCCCGGTGCCGGCGGCGGATGCGCTGTTGGCGTCGGTGGGAGTTCGGTACCCGGTGACCCCGCCGCCAGCTAAATGACTCCACTGCTGGCAGGCCCGTCAGCCATGATGTGGACGCCCACCATCGTCGGGGTTGCGAGGGGTCGCCAGATGAACGCAGTGACTGTGACTGTCGAGCGCAGGCGGTGGCTGGCGCTGCTGGTGCTGTGCCTGGGTAGTCTCATGATTGTTCTCGACGGCACGATCGTGAACGTCGCGTTGCCGTCGATCCGCGCGGATCTCGGGTTCTCGGAGACATCCCTGGCCTGGGTGGCCAACGTCTACATGCTGACCTTCGGCGGCTTCTTGCTTCTTGCCGGGCGGATAGGTGACTTGTTCGGTCACCGTCGCCTGTTCTTGATTGGCCTAACGGTGTTCACCTCGGCCTCGCTCGCCTGTGGTTTGGCCGACTCGCCCGAGTTTCTGATCGGGGCGCGTGCTGTCCAGGGCCTCGGCGGGGCGGTCGTCTCGGTGGTCTCCCTGTCGTTGATCATGACCATGTTCACCGAGCCGGCCGAGCGAGCCAAGGCGATGGGGTTCATCGGATTCGTCATCGCCGGGGGCGGGAGTGTCGGCGTGCTCCTCGGCGGCGTGTTGACCGGTGCCCTCAACTGGCACTGGATCTTTCTGGTCAACATCCCGATCGGGGTTGCGGTCATCGCTGCCTGTCTCATCCTGCTCCCCCCGGCAGCCGGCCAGGGAGGCACCGGACGGCTCGACGTGGCCGGCTCCGTCACCGTGACCGCGGCTCTCGTAATCGCCGTCTACGCGATCATGGACGGCAACCATGCGGGCTGGGGTTCGGTTCGGACGATCGGCCTGCTCGGCGTCGCGCTCGCGATACTCGTGGTCTTCCTCCGCATTGAGACCCGCGCGACGTCGCCGGTCATACCGCTTGCTCTGTTCCGTCTCCGCAGCGTTGCCGCCGCGAACGTCGTCGGAATGCTGTGGGCCGCTGCCATGTTCGCGTGGTTCTTCCTATCCGCGCTTTACTTGCAGCTCGTGCTTGGATACAGCCCGCTTGCGGTCGGCCTCGCGTTCTTGCCCGCAAACCTGATCATGGGTGCTTTCTCGCTCGGCCTGTCCGAGCGAATCGTCCTGCGATTCGGCACCAGGGTGCCGCTGGCGATCGGGATGCTGCTCGTCGCCGCGAGTCTCACTCTCTTCGCGCGCGCCCCGGTCAGCGGGAACTACGCCGTCGACGTGCTGCCGGGCATGATCCTGCTCGGTCTCGGTATGGGAGTGTCGCTCAATCCGGTGCTGCTCGCCGCGATGAGCGAGGTGGACCCCAGCGAGGTCGGTGTCGCC
Source organism: Pseudonocardiales bacterium (assembly GCA_025465385.1). Classification (GTDB taxonomy): domain Bacteria; phylum Actinomycetota; class Actinomycetes; order Mycobacteriales; family Pseudonocardiaceae. Next base: position 10,617 of record JAODNG010000385.1, on the reverse strand, counting down.
TCGGGGGTCGCAAATACCTCGTTCATGATGGGTGGCGCGCTCGGGCTGGCCCTGCTCGCCAGCCTCGCCGATGCCCGCACCAGTGGACTGGCCGCCGCTGGCGTCGACCGGCTCGCCGCGCTCACCGGCGGTTACCACGCCGCCTTCGTCGTCGGAGCGGTCTTTGCCGCCACGGCCGCAGCACTGGGCGCCCTACTGCTCCCGTCCGGTGCTGTCCCGCAGTTCCGGGAAAAACCGGACGTCATGATCGCTCACGCTGCGGTCGACTGACATCTGCGCCCGGGCCCTGCGACTATCCGGTGGGACCGCCTGGGCGTTCCGGCGTGGCGCCCAGGCGATCCGACCGATAGCTAAAAGTCTGCCGGGCCGCGCTGGCAGGCACATGAGGGTTACCCCTCATTACAACCCTGGGTCGCACCCTGAGCCCGTCAGGTGAACCCCGATCAGGACCGGGCGCGCTGCTTTATCCGGGAGGTGAGTTCCTGCACCTGATCATAGGTGCGGCGGCGCTCGGCCATCTCTTTGCGGATCTTGCGGTCCGCGTGCATCACCGTCGTGTGATCGCGGCCGCCGAAAATTTGGCCGATTCTGGGTAACGACAGATCAGTCAGCTCGCGGCACAGATACATGGCGATCTGCCGGGCCTGCGCGACGTGCTTGGTCTTACCTGGTCCGCACAGGTCCTCGATCGTCAGCCCGAAGAACTCCGCGGTCACCGCCATGATGTTGGGGGCACCGATCTCGTGCGCCTGGTCGTCGGGGATGAGGTCGCGCAGCACGATCTCGGCCAGCTGGCTGTCGACCGGTTGGCGGTTCAGCGAGGCGAACGCGGTGACGCGGATCAGCGCGCCCTCCAGCTCACGAATGTTGCGTTCGATCCGAGCGGCGATGAACTCCAGCACCTCATCGGGTGCCGCCAGCCGATCGCCGACGGCCTTCTTGCGCAGGATGGCGATCCGGGTCTCGAGCTCGGGTGGCTGAATGTCGGTGATCAGTCCCCACTCGAACCGGGTGCGCAACCGATCCTCCAGAGTGCCCAGTCCCTTGGGCGGGCGGTCGGAGGAGATCACGATCTGCTTGTTCGCGTTGTGCAGGGTGTTGAACGTATGGAAGAACTCCTCCTGGGTACCTTCCTTGCCCTCCAGAAACTGGATGTCATCGACCAGCAGCACGTCGACGTCGCGGTAACGGCGCTGGAAGGCCACCTTGCGGTCGTCTCGCAGGGAGTTGATGAAGTCGTTGGTGAACTCTTCGGTGGAGACGTAGCGCACCCGCATGCCGGGAAACAACCGCGCCGCATAGTGCCCGACGGCGTGCAGCAGGTGCGTCTTACCCAACCCTGACTCGCCCCAGACGAACAGCGGGTTGTAAGCCCGCGCCGGCGCCTCGGACACCGCCACTGCGGCGGCATGCGCGAAGCGGTTGGACGCCCCGATCACGAATGTATCGAAGGTGTACTTCTCGTTGAGCTTGGTCTGCGACCTCGGCGGCCGGGTTGATGCCGTGGCGGCCGGGCCAGCGAAAGTGGGCCAGATCTCGTTCACGGTTGCCACCGCGGCCTCCTTCTCGCTCTGCCCGCCAGAGTTGGCCTCGGCGCCGATGGCGGTCGGTCCCGGCGGCGAGCTGTCCCGGCCGTAGTTATCAGTGTCAGCTGCGCCGGGTGCGGTGAACTGCGGCGGTAGCTGCGGTGGCACCGGCAGCGGGTGGTCGACCTTCACCGCGAGCGACACCTGGCGACCTAGGCGCCGGGACAATGCCGCGCTGATCGGTTCGCGGAGTGCCCGTTCGATGGCGTCCTTGGCGAAGTCGCTGGGTGCAGCCAGCAGCGCAGTGCCATCCAGCAGACCGATCGGCCGGGTGACCCGCATCCAGGCGCGTTGCTGAGGCGACAGCGTCCCGGTGGAGAGCTCCCGCACGACCTCGTTCCACACTTGGCCGAGATCGGATTGTCGCTCTGACACCCGCTGACTCCCCTTCCGCCGGTGGTGGACTTCAGGAGCGTCACGCGTCCACAGAGTTATCCACAGCTGTGGATAACGGTGATCGCGTTCTCCCCGGGTCCCCGACGTGCCAGCTTGCCGGGCGGCCTCCAGCAGTGTTCGGGCGCCGCAAGCTAACAAGCCTGGGGTGCTGCCACAAGAACCCCGTGTAAGCAAGCACCATCGATGTAACGGCGTGTCGCCCGGACAGTGACGCGAGACGCTGGTTTTGACGGCTAGGGTCCCGGCCGCCTAGGCTCGGGCCGTCTCCCGCCCACCGGCGGGCATTCTTGCGCGCCCTCGCCCATGGCGACGCGCACCACAGCACCGGGAGAACGACAGCCGTGAGCAAGGGCAAGCGTACGTTCCAGCCGAACAACCGTCGCCGCGCGAGGACCCACGGGTTCCGGCTGCGCATGCGTACCCGCGCCGGGCGCGCGATCCTGGCGGCCCGGCGCCGCAAGGGTCGCGTCGAGTTGTCGGCCTAAGCCTTCTCGCGCCGGATATCTCGCATTGCTGCCCGCTGCCGCCCGACTGACCCGCCGCGACGACTTCGCGACGGGGGTGCAGCGGGGCCGCCGGGCGGCTCGTGGCTCCGTCGTCGTACACCTAGCCCGTGTCGGCACCACCGATACGCCAGCGCCGGTGAGTCCGGCAGTGAGCGCGACGCTGGGTCCCAAGGTGGGATTTGTGGTCGGTCGGACAGTCGGTGGATCGGTGGTCCGGCACCGGGTGCAGCGCCGGTTGCGCCATCTCATGCGGTCTCGGTTGGCTACCCTTCCAGCCGGATCGCTCGTGGTCGTGCGGGCGCTCCCGTCGTCGGCCGGCGCGAGTAGCGCGGCGCTTGGTGATGACCTCGACGGCGCACTACGGCGGCTGCTCGGCTCGCGTGCCGTCGGCGCCTCGAGCACGGCAGACCTTGGCAAGCGCCGATGACTGGCCGTCCTGCCGGGGCGCAACCGGCTGTTTCAACGCATCCGACGCAGGAGATCGGATCAGTTATCGCAATTGGCCCGGTCGTTCGGCTGTTGGTGATGTTTTTGCGGTTCTACCGCCGGTGGATCTCCCCGGCGTTCCCACCAACCTGCCGGTTTTTCCCGAGCTGCAGCGCGTATGCGATCGAGGCGCTGACCGTGCACGGGATGCTGCGGGGGTCGTGGTGGACGGCGCGACGGTTACTTCGCTGTGGACCCTGGCACCCTGGAGGGGTGGACCCGGTCCCTCCAGTGAGATCACCCCGCTCCCACGCCGAGAGTGAGTCGTAGTGCTGAACTTCATCTACTACCCGGTGTCGGCCATCTTGTGGTTCTGGCACAAGGCTTTCGGCTACGTGCTGGGTCCGGGCAATGGTTTCGCCTGGGCCCTGGCCGTCGTGTTCCTTGTCTTCACCTTGCGCGCCGTGCTGTTCAAGCCGTTCGTCAGCCAGGTCCGCTCGATGCGCAAGATGCAGGAGTTCGCGCCGGAGATCCAGAAGCTGAAGAAGAAGTACGGCGACGACCGCACGAAGATGGCCGCCGAGATGCAGAAGCTGCAGTCCGAGCACGGCGTCAACCCGTTGGGTGGCTGCCTGCCGGTGCTGGTGCAGATCCCGGTGTTCATCGGGCTGTTCCACGTGCTGCGCTCGTTCAACCGGCCGGCGCTGAGCCCGGAGGTGAACCGCCAGACGGCTAACTACGTGTTCAGCCCCCTGGACGTGCAGTCGTTCCTGGACGCGCGCGTGTTCGGCGTGCCGCTGTCGGCGTTCATCACCGAACCTGCGGAGTTGCTCACCAGGTACGGGGATATTTCCCGGTGGCAGATCGCCGTGGTGGCTGTGCCGCTGACCATCGTTGCCGGTGTCCTGACCCACCTCACGGCCAAGCAGTCGGTGGCGCGGCAGAATCCAGCGCAGGTCGCCGCCAACCCGCAGGCCGCGATGATGAACAAGCTGATGGTGTACCTGTTCCCGCTCGGTGTGGTAGCTGGTGGCCCGTTCTTCCCGTTGGCGATCCTCTTGTACTGGCTGTCCAACAACCTGTGGACACTCGCCCAGCAGCGGGTGGTGTACCAGAAGATCGAGGCTGAGGACGCCGAGAAGAAAGAGGTTGCGATCGCCCAGCGGCAAGCGCTGGGTCCCCGACCAGGCCAGAAACCGGTGCGACCGAAGCGGGACACCGCTGGTGCAGTGGACCACGAGACCGCAGCGGCCGTGGATCCCGAAGACGCTGGTTCGGGCGCCGTCGGGTCGAACGGGGTTATCTCGAACGTGGTAGGACCGACTCAGTCTGGCGCTCCAGAAGGTTCGTCGGGAGCCCAAGGCTCGGCGCGCGTGGACGGTTCCGCGCCACCTGGCATGATCCAGCAGCGGCCACGACCGCGGAAGAAGACCAACCGGAAGCGCCGCTGAGGGCGCGATCGCCCGGAGAGGAGACAGTTGTGGCGGAGACGCTGGCGACTGATGCAGTGGTGACCGAAGCGAACTCCCTGATTGATGGGGATAACGAAGTTGGGACCGGCGAGTCGATCCGTAACGCGCCGCCGAGCGAGGAGCTCCTCGTTCAGGAGGGCGACGCTGCCGGTGACTATCTCGAACGGCTGCTCGACCTGGTGGATTACGACGGCGATATTGATCTCGACGTCGAAGCCGGCCGCGCCATGGTGAGCATCGATGGCGGAGCAGACCTAGCGAAGTTGGTAGGGCCTCGCGGCACGGTGCTGGAAGCTCTCCAGGAGCTGACCCGGCTGGCGGTGCAGCAACAGACCGGAACTCGCAGCCGGTTGATGCTCGACATTGCTCAGTGGCGGGCTACTCGGCGGGATGATCTCAGCGAGCTGGGCCGGTCGATAGCGAAGCGGGTACTCGACAGTGGCGAGCCGGTCCGGTTGCAGTCGATGACTCCGTTCGAACGGAAGATTGTGCATGACGCGGTGGCGGACGTGGACGGGGTGCGCAGCGAGAGTGAGGGTGAGGAGCCGCAACGCTGCGTCGTAGTGTCCCCCGTTACGTGACCCACGATCGTCTGATCTGCACATATCCGATTCACGCTGCATGAGCGGTCGATGTTCCACGTGAAACAGCCGATGTCGCCGGATGTTGAGGGAGCAGCTCACACGGTATTCGGTGAGCGGTACCCACTCGCTGAGCGCTACGCAGCGCTGCTCGCAGGCTCGGGAGTCGAAAGGGGACTCATCGGACCCCGAGAAGGTGAACGGTTGTGGGAACGTCACCTCCTCAACTCAGCCGTGCTGGCTGAACTCGTGCCGCACGGCTGCCGGGTCCTCGACGTGGGCTCCGGGGCCGGTTTGCCGGGGATACCTCTCGCGCTCGCCCGCCCGGACCTGTCGATTGTCCTGCTAGAGCCGATGGCTCGGCGGGTGGCGTGGTTGCGGGAGGTAGTCGCAGCGCTCGGGCTCACCGTCGAGGTTCATCGTGGGCGCGCTGAGGACCCGGTGGTACGAGCTGAGCTTGGCGGCAACGACGTGGTGACCGCTCGAGCGGTAGCGCCGTTGGGACGTTTGGCGGGTTGGAGCCTGCCATTGGTGGAACCAGGCGGCCGACTGCTCGCGATCAAGGGCGCCGGTGCTGACGAAGAGGCGACTCGCGACGTTGCCGCCGTGCAGGCTGCCGGGGGGGCGGTCGTGGACATCGTGCAGTGCGGTGCCAGGATTGCGCAGCCGCCGACGACGGTGATCGTGGTGCGCCGGCTGTCCCAGCGTGTCCCTCGCTCAGCGAAGGCACGAAGGAGGAAGGATCGGTGAGCGTGAGCGCCCCGAAATGGCCCGACAGTGCAACCGGACCCGACAGTGCAACCCGAGCGGATACTGCGGCCCTACCGGACCGTGAAATCCACGATTTTCCTGCACACGAGGCGCCTTCGGAGGCTGCCCGGCAGCCTGCTGCAGCGCTTGTGCGTGTTTCACGTGAAACCGGGTCGCCCGATGGCGCGTTAGTCAGACCAGGACCGCGGCATGCCCTCACCCGCCAGTCGGTCTCGCCTATACAGAGTCACTCGATTAGACAGAGTGGAGCCCATCACGTGCCCTGTCCCCCTAGCGCCCCTCCTGAAGCCGCCCGAGGCGTCTCAGCCCACGCACTGCCTTCCGGAGTCGGGTGGACGCCGATCGCGGAGGAGGCGGAGCGGGCCACTCGGGTGAAGCACCCCACCGACCAGTTGCCTCGCCCGGCGCGGCGCCGGGTGCTGGCGGTGGCCAACCAGAAGGGCGGCGTTGGTAAGACCACGAGCACGGTCAACCTTGCCGCCGGACTCGCTTTGCAGGGGCTGCGCACCCTGGTTGTTGACCTAGACCCGCAGGGAAACGCTTCCACCGCGCTGGGTGTCGATCACCGCGCCGGTACCGCGTCGGTGTACGAGGTGTTACTCGGCGAGATCGGAATCATCGACGCGGTTGCCGTGAGCCCGCAATCACCCAACCTGCTGTGCATCCCCGCCACTATCGACCTCGCCGGCTCCGAGATTGAGCTGGTGTCCATGGTGGCCCGGGAGTCGCGCCTGTGCCGCGCGCTGTCCGGCGTCGCCCTCGACGAGTTGTGTGTCGACTACGTTTTCATCGACTGCCCCCCGTCGCTGGGACTGCTCACAGTGAACGCGCTGGTGGCCGCTCCTGAGGTGCTGATCCCGATTCAATGTGAGTACTACGCATTGGAAGGGCTGGGTCAGCTGCTCCGCAACATCGAGCTGGTGCAGGCGCACCTCAACCCGGCACTGACGGTGTCCACCATCCTGCTGACGATGTACGACGGGCGCACCAAGCTGGCCGACCAGGTCACCGCCGAGGTCCGCGAACACTTCGGCGACCAGGTCCTGCGTACTGTGATCCCGCGCAGCGTGAAGGTCTCAGAAGCGCCGGGATTCGGGCAGACGGTGCTGGTCTACGATCCCGGTTCGCGGGGTGCGCTGAGCTACCTCGACGCTGCCCGGGAAATCGCTCACGATCATCGTTACCAGGATCGCGGCGTCCCCGACCACACCCTGACCGCCAACGGCCGTCCAGTTGACCGCGAGGTGTCCCGCTGATGCCCCCCAGCAGCGCACTTTCTCACCAGCCGGCATCTGTCGTCCAGCGCAAAGGTGGGCTCGGACGCGGCCTTGCGGCGTTGATCCCCACTGGACCAGTGGGCACGGCGGGCGATTCAGCGTCGCGGTTGCGCCCAGACAGCCAGGTGGAGAGCTCGACTGGTCAGGTCGCCGGTGCGGTCTACCAAGAGGTGCCGATGGCGGCCATTGTGCCCAACCCTCGGCAGCCTCGGCAGGTCTTCGACGAGGATGCGCTGGCTGAGCTTGCGCATTCGATCCGGGAATTCGGGCTGCTGCAGCCCATCGTGGTCCGCCCACTGCTGGCTGATCCGACGATCGGGCACCTGCCGGCTGAGCCGGCGATCGGGCACGTCGGCACAGACCGCTACGAGTTGATCATGGGTGAGCGGCGGTGGCGGGCGGCGCAGCTTGCCGGACTGGACTGCATCCCGGCGATCGTGCGGGGCACTGAAGACGATGCGATGCTTCGCCACGCACTGCTGGAGAACATCCACAGCGTCCAGCTCAATCCGCTGGAGGAGGCTGCCGCGTACCAGCAGTTGCTGGAGGACTTCGGTGTGACACACGAGCAGTTGGCGTCCCGGATCGGCCGCAGCCGCCCGGTGATCACCAACACGATCAGGCTGCTCAAGCTACCGGTCCCGGTGCAGCGGCGGGTTGCGGCCGGAGTGCTCTCCGCTGGACATGCCCGAGCGCTGCTCAGCCTGGAGGAGTCGTTCGCCCAGGAGACCCTGGCGGCGCGGATCGTCGCCGAAGGACTATCGGTCCGGGCCACCGAGGAAGCGGTCACACTGGTCCGCACTGAGCCCGGCAGCCACGCTCCGAAACCTGCGGCGGCGGCTCGGCCCATGCGAGCGCCGGGCCTGCAACAGCTCGCTGAGAGCCTTTCCGACGCCTTCGACACCTGCGTGAAGGTAGAACTAGGTCGCCGCAAGGGCCGCATTGTTGTCGAGTTCGGCTCCGTCGACGACTTGGAGCGCATCGTCGCCCTCATGCGCCCATAACGCCTACTATTCGTGGCCGATTGATCGGCACTGATCCCAACAGTGCTCCGCTGTCCGAGCCCAGATGCGCCGCGTTCGGCGCTAGTGGCGCGCTAGCCAGTTGTAGGCCAGCCCGGTCGCGGTGGCGTACACGGCGTGGTGCCAGCCGTCGATAGCAGCCTCGGTCGCGCCGTATCTCCAGATTGGCTTACTCACTCCCAGCGCTGGCAGCTCCACCTGTTCGGCGCCCCATACCGCCGCGAAGTGCGCCAGCGTCGCCGCTGGAGCTGACAGCCCGACTCCGCCCAGCAGGCCCCGCACCGCTCCCCACCCGGTTCCATAGGCCCAGTGCACGATTGTGTTGAATCGTTTCGCGCCGGATTCGGTCGGTGTCACGCCGAGCACTTTCGCTGCTGCGGCGGCGGGGGTGCTGCTCGATCCCCGGTTGCGGGCCCGGGCTTCCAGCGTGCTGGAAGCCGTCATCGCCGCCGTTCCGACTGCGCCCGCCAGCAGTCCCCGGCCGGCCGCTCCGGCCAGTGTGGATATCCCCGTGGAGCGCTGGTTTCCCGGCACGGGAACAGGCGAAACTCCGGATCTGGTGGTGCTGTCACCAGGCCTGCGACGGCGCCGGGCCGGGGCACACCCCGGTGATCGACCTGACCACGTAGGTGTCAAGAGTTGCTGTCCGGGGTACTCCAGCCGAATGGCGCAGGCGATGTCATCATGGCCACCGGAGCCAAGTCCTCGTGCGCGCTACGTGGATCCGGCGCCTCCGGACGAAGCGGACCGCGGCGAGTCTGACTCTGGCACATCGGGGCGTGGCCGAGCGCTGTCGGAACGGTCTATCGATGTGACGCTTGATCAGCATGAGGACTGTGTGGTCGTGCGGGTCAGCGGTGAGGTCGATTCTCGAACGGCGCCGCAGCTCAGCGCGGCTATACACCGCCAGCTTGACGCGGGGACCTGTCGCCGCGTTGTAGTCGACCTACGTGGCGTGGAGTTCATCGGCGCACAGGGCGTGATGGTCTTGGAAAACGCGCGCCAACACGCCGAGGCGTACCACATCGGTTTCTGTCTCGTCGCCGAGGGACGCGCTGTTCTGCGTCCTCTCCAAGCCCTCGGGATGATCGAAACTTTCGAGCTGTGCGACGACCGAAACACCGCTAGCGACTAAGCCTCTAGACCGCGGGCGATGGCTTGTTCGATGAGAGTGGCGTAGATGGTGCCCAGGTGGGCACCGGTCGATTCGATGGCCATCGGGAGCAGCGATGTCTCGGTGAGTCCAGGGGCGACGTTGACCTCGAGGAACTGCGCCACCCCGTCGGGCGTGACCACCACGTCGGTTCGGGACACATCACGCAGCCCGAGTATCCGGTGCGCACTGACTGCCAGGTCGGCTACCGCAGCGGCCGCTGCGTTGTCGAGGCGAGCAGGGGCATGGAAGGTCGCCAGCCCCGCGGTGTAGCGGGCGGCGTAGTCGTAGAACCCGGAGGTGGCGTCGATCTCCACCGCAGGTAGCGCCCTGGGCCCGTCTGGGCCGTCCAACACGGTAACTGCGACCTCGACGCCCTCAACGAAGCTCTCCGCGAGCACCGAGTCCCCGTATGCCAGGCAGCCCACGATGGCGCCCGGCAGGTCGGCGACCTCGCGCACCAGGTGCAGTCCGAGCGCGGAGCCACCCTGGGGTGGTTTGAGAATCAGCGGCAGGCCGAGCCGGGCCACCAGCGCGTCCAGCACGTCTTGGGCTCCGAGGTCACGGAAGGTGGCGTGTGGCAGCACGATCCACTCCGGAGTGCTCAACCCGGCACGGGCCAGTTCGTCCTTGGCAGTCGGCTTGTCCCACGCCCGGCGACAGGCCCGCGGATCGGCGCCCACATAGGGCACCCGCAACATCTCCAACACCGACTGGACGGCGCCGTTCTCCCCCGCGCCGCCGTGCAGCGCGATCACGACGGCGTCCGGCCGGCTGCTGTCGATGCGGCTGATCAGTTTCGCGTCGACGTCCCATTCCTCGACGTACAACCCGGTATCGCGCAGCGAGCTGGACAGCCGGCGCCCGGAGCGAAGCGACACGTCTCGCTCGTGCGATAGCCCACCAGCCAGCACAGCGACGGTGCGATCGGTCACCCGAGACTCCCAGTCTTGAGCAGTATCCGGTCAGTCTTAAGCAGTGTCCGGAGACGGGGACTGCGCACCGAACACGCTGCGTGGGCGCAGGCTACCGAACGTGCGCTGCAACTCGAGCTCGTTGTCCAGCACGGCGGCCAGCCGGCGCACCCCTTCGGTGATGCGCTCCGGTGTCGGATAGCAGAACGACAGCCGCATCTGCCGCCCTGCTGACGATCTGTCCGACTCAGCGTAGAAGGCGGTGCCCGGCACGTAGGCCACCCGCTGGGTTACTGCCCGAGGCAGCATCGCCTTGGTGTCCAACCCCTCGGGCACTGTGAGCCAGACGTAAAAGCCACCCGCGGGATGGGTCCACCTGCACCCCGGCGGAAGGTAGTGTGCCAACGCTTCCAGCATGGCGTCTCGACGGATCCGGTAAGCCTCCTGGTAGGTCTTGATCTGGCCCTTCCAGTCATGCGCAGTGAGGTAGCGGGCCACTACGAACTGGGTGAA
>JAODNG010000372.1 GCA_025465385.1 Pseudonocardiales bacterium | reverse complement strand
TTCACCCATGCCGATCTCCTCACCGTAGAACAGCACGGGCGTGCCGGGCAGCGAGAACAGCAGGCTGTAGACCATCCGAATGCGGTCTTGGTCGCCGCCGAGCATCGTCGGCAGCCGCCGGCGCAGGCCGCGGCCGTAGAGCTGCATCTCTGGATCCGGCCCGAACGCCTCGAACACTTCCCGGCGCTGCGTGTCGGTGAGCTTGTCCAGCGTCAGCTCGTCGTGGTTACGGACGAACGTCGCCCAGTGCGCGTCCTTCGGCGGCTTCGGCCGCTCGCGTAGCACCTCGGCTAGCAATTCGGCGTTGCCCCGGGCCAGCGACAGATACATCCGCTGCATCCCGATGAAGTCAAAACACATCGTCAGCTCGTCGCGCTTGCTACCGAAGAAGGTCATCGTCTCGGGGTAGGGCAGGTTGACCTCGCCGAGCAGCACGCCCTCACCGCAGCGCCGGCCAAGAAACGCCCGGAGGTCGGCGAGGTAGTCGTGCGGGTCCGGGAGCCTCCCGGCGTCGTCTTGTCCGGTGGTCTCCAGTAGGAACGGCACAGCGTCGACCCGGAACCCGGACAGCCCCAGTTGCAGCCAGAAGCCGATCGTCCGCGCAATCTCATCGCGCACCTGTGAGTTGGCCACATTGAGGTCGGGTTGGTACTTATAGAACCGGTGCAGGTAGTACTGGCCGGCGACCTTGTCGTAGGTCCAGAGGCTGGTCTCCTGGTCCGGGAACACGATTCCCTGCGGGCCGTCCGCGGGCGGCTCATCCACCCAGACGTACCAGTCGCGATACGGTGAGTCGGGGCTGCTGCGGGCGCTCTGGAACCACGGGTGCTGGTCCGACGTGTGGTTCACCACCAGGTCGGCGATCACCCGTATGCCGCGGTCGCGGGCGGTGCGCACGAACTCGACGAACTCACCGTGGCTGCCCAGCCGGGGGTCGACGCCGTAGAAGTCTGTGATGTCGTAGCCGTCATCGCGGTCCGGCGACGGGTAGTACGGCATGAGCCACACACAGGTCACGCCGAGCCGCTGCAGATGGTCGATGCGTTGAATCAATCCGTGGAAGTCGCCGTGTCCATCGCCGTTGCCGTCCTGGTAGGTCTCGACGTCCAGGCAGTAGATCACCGCGGTTTTCCACCACAGGTCGGACGTGCTGGTCAGTCTCATGACAGCTCCGGTAGGACATAGGCACCGAACGCGTCGATGAACTCCTCCTGCTCCTTGCCAACGTGGTGCAGGTAAATCTCGTCGAAGCCGAGCTCGGCGTACGCCTTCAGCCATGCAGCGTGCTTGCCGAGATCGGCCGATACGTGGACCGCCTCGGCCACCTTCTCGGGGAGGACGTGCTTGGAAACCTCATCGAAGTGCTTGGTCAACTCCAGGTCCCAGCACACCGGCGGACCGAACACGTTGGATCGCCACTGGTCATGCGCGATCGCCAACGCGGCGTCCTCTTCCGGCGCCCAGCTCAGATGCACCTGGAGGTGCAGCTTGCCGCGCCCGCCGGCGTCGCGGTAGGCGTCAACCATCTTCTGCAGCTGCTCGACCGGCGCGTTCACGGTGATCAGACCATCGGCCCACTCCGCGCACCAGCGCGCGGTCTCCGTGCTCACCGCCGCCCCGACCAGGACCGGCATCTGCTGCGGGCGAGTCCACACCCGCGCCCGGTCAACTCGGACCAGCCCGTCGTGGCTCACCTCCTCACCGGCGAGCAGCGCGCGGATCACGTCGATGGACTCGCGCAGCCGTGCACTGCGCTGCTCCTTGCGTGGCCAGCCGTCGCCGGTGATGTGCTCATTGCTCGCCTCCCCGGTACCCAGTGCCGCCCAGAACCGGCCAGGGTACATCGCGGCCAGCGTGCCGATGGCCTGCGCGATGATCGCCGGGTGATAACGCTGACCAGGGGCGTTCACCACACCGAAAGGCAGCGAGGTGGCCTGCAGCGCCGCGCCCAGCCAGGACCAAGCGAACGCAGACTGCCCCTGCCGCTCGCTCCATGGCGAGAAGTGGTCCGAGCACATCGCCGCGTCGAAGCCGGCCTGCTCGGCGCGAATCACGGCCGCGAGCAGCTCGGTCGGGTGGGTCTGTTCATGGGAGGCGTGCAGCCCGTACACCGTCATCCCAGAAAGATAATCTGATCGTGGCTATTCGGCGGACCGTCGTATGGTGTCGATGAGTATGTCGATCAGGTGGCGGCGGGTCTTCGGGCTCATGTCGTTGATCTCCCCCCGCCGACACCCGGGCCTTTTCCTTCCCCGTACCACGTGCAATCGACACCTGTGTGGCCCATCTTGCGCAGTGCCACTCACAGATAGAGCCGCGGAGTGCTTACGTAGATACCGGCCCTCGACCGGACGTGGTGCCGTTCGCCCCGGCACGGGCCGTCAGTGGACTGGTGAGGACGGCGACGGCCGTCCGGGCGATTGAGGCGGGAGGCCGAGTACGGCTTCTGGCCGGAATGCGATCCCGGAGAGCCGCAGGCCCAGCCAATGACGATATCCAATCCGTTCCGTACGTGCCCCCTTGACGCGGTGGTAGCCCTTGGGAGGTCGACGGGATAGCGCGAAGGCCCACCTGCGTCCGCAGCGTTGTTCGGTCGTGGTTGGCCAGAACCTCACCAACACCGAGACCGGCAGCCACTACCAGCACGAAGCAATCCGCACACGATCATGTCGATCTACGGGTGGACTGCTCGCCGTAGACTAGCTCCATGGCCGTCGTGAAGATCAACGCAATTGAGGTGCCAGAGGGCTCCGGGCCCGAGCTGGAGCGCCGGTTCGGGGCTCGCCACGGGTCGGTGGACTCCGCACCCGGCTTCCTCGGTTTCGAGCTACTGCGTCCTGTGGCTGGAGACAACCGGTACTTCGTCTACACGAAATGGGAAACTGAAGAGCACTTCCAAGCCTGGCGCAACGGTCCGGCCATGGAAGCACACAGTGGTGAGCGAGCGAAACCAGTGGCCAGTGGCTCGTCGCTGTTGGAGTTCGAGGTCGTGCAATCAAGCCATCCCTCGGTATCTCTAGACCGCGATTGAAGGAGCGGCCCTGGGGCGGAGCGTGGCCTCAGGGATGACCTGCTCGACCCGTCGGTGCCCTGGTCCGGGCGTTGACCTGCAGTCGCCTCAGGAGTTACCCCAGATGATCGTTACTCACGCCGCCTTTGGCACGCGGAGTGGCACGGCGCTGAAGGCCAGCTCCGCGGTGGGGGCACGATGCCGCAAAGGCCCTTGGCATGGGCTGGTAGCTGCCCAGCTAGTGGGCTGCTCCATAGGTTGGGCGCGTGCATGCCGGTGATGATGGATGTGCAGACGGGCTCTCCGGCGTGCGCCTACTCTCCGGTCGCACCCGCAGCGGAGCACGAATTTGGCACGGTCGGTGGCTGCTGGCCGCTCAGCAGTGCGCGGGAAAACCTCCTCTCGACGAGGCGTCCATTGTGGCTTCGAAGCTGGCTTTCGCGTCGACGTGCCCAGACACGCTCGCTAGCTGGCGGATGGGGAGCGGGCGGCACGATCGGGGAGTCGAAACCCGATCGTGCCGCCCACCACCTGCACGCCCGACCAGGACGGCACGGCCGGACGCGGGATGTATCGGGTGATCGTGACGGATCGTTAGCCTGCGGTTCGGTAGCGGTCGC
>JAODNG010000325.1 GCA_025465385.1 Pseudonocardiales bacterium | reverse complement strand
CGCCGTGGGGGCTGGCCGGCGGATCGAACTGGTGTCGGTTCCCCCTAGAACTCCGAGCATCCGATGATGCCTGCAGTGGCCACGCAGATCGGTGGCATCGTCTCGCTTCGCTCCGTCGCCATCGCTGGCCCTGATGTTTGCCCTGCTCCTGGCGTCGCGGTAGCGCTCGGTGAATTAGCGCGCTCTTCCGACGCTGAATCTGCGTCGTTCAGGTGATGTTTGGGCGGCGCAGGCACGAAAGGCCTTATCATGGGCGGGAGTGATCCTCCTCGAAGTCGTCGATTTGCAGATGATTGCTGGGCTCACAAACCCGGAGAAGCCCCCGCCGGACTCGCCCCTCGGTCCGGCGGCGCCGCGCCGCGGCGGCACAGCCCCCAGTTTCCGCCGCGGCGCGGCCACCCAATCCGCGGCCATCGAGGGTCGTGCCCCATCGTGAAACAAGTAACTCGACTCGACAATGGAAGAAAGTGGTATGATTTGTGCGTCGAGAACGCGTCGATGCAATTGTTTCCGGTCCCAGCGCGATTCGCCCAGGCGCTACAGATTGGGCAATTCCGGGATGTGGTGCAACTCGGCTACTTCACCACAGGCGTCCGATGACCGGATCCACCACCCAGCGGGACCGCGAGTATCTGCAGCGCGCAATTGAGCTCGCGGGAAGGTGTCCAACGTCGACAGCAGCGTTCTCGGTCGGCGCCGTGATCGTCGACGCACACGGTGCGGTGCTGGCTACGGGGTATTCGCGCGAGGGTGATCCCCGCGAGCATGCCGAGGAGGCTGCGCTCGGCAAGCTCACACCCGATGACCGCCGCTTGGGCGGAGCCACCATCTACAGCTCACTCGAGCCGTGCAGCACCCGCGCCTCACGGCCCCGCAGCTGCACTGAACTGATACTGGCAAGCTCGATCTCGCGCATCGTCTTCGCGTGGCGTGAGCCCGATCTGTTCGTGGACTGCCAGGGCGCTGAACTTCTCCGCGCGGCTGGTCGGCAGGTCGTGGAGGTGCCCGATCTCGCCCACCTGGTGCGTCGCACCAACGGCCACTTGCTCAAGTCGTGAGCGCGAAACAGTGTTATAGCACTCAATCCCACTCACGAGTGGCTACCTCGCCGTCATCTGTAGGCGCTCGGTTGCTGCTCGGCCCGGTGCTGCGGCACGTGGGTACGACGACCGCGACAGTGTGGGTGCAGACGTCTCGGCCTGCCCAGGTCGAGGTGCTCGGTTGCCGAGCATCGACGTTCAGCGTGCGCGAGCAGCACTACGCGCTGGTAGAGATCAACGGGCTGGAGCCGGGTTCGATCACGACGTATCGGGTGCACCTCGACGAGCAGCTGGCGTGGCCGCCGCCGGCCTCGCCGTGGCCGGACAGCCAGATCCGTACTAGAAGAAGCGCCAGAGAAAGCGAGAGTCCGGTGCGGGTGGTTTTCTGCTCCTGCCGGCGTGCTAAGCCCGATGACCCGAGATCGGCGGCCGCCATGGGTCCGGATGCGTTGGACCTCTACGCCGTCCGGATGGCCGGCATGGCGCCGCGGGACTGGCCGGATGCGCTGCTCCTGCTTGGTGATCAGGTTTATGCCGACGATCCGACGCCGCAGACCCGGCGCTGGATGGACTCGCGCCGCGACACCAGCGTCCCGCCTGGGTACGAGGTGGCGGACTTCACCGAGTATGTGCACCTGTACGTCGAGAGCTGGTCAGACCCGCAGTTCCGGTGGCTGGTGTCGACCGTGCCCACCGCGATGATCT
Source organism: Pseudonocardiales bacterium (assembly GCA_025465385.1). Taxonomy (GTDB): domain Bacteria; phylum Actinomycetota; class Actinomycetes; order Mycobacteriales; family Pseudonocardiaceae. Next base: position 2,773 of record JAODNG010000325.1, on the reverse strand, counting down.
TCGATGATCACGATGTCCGGGACGACTGGAACACGTCGGCGGCGTGGCGGGATCAGATTACCGCCCAACCCTGGTGGCCCGAACGAATCCGTGGCGCACTGGCCTCCTACTGGGTGTATCAACATATCGGCAACCTCTCCCCGCAGCAGCGCCACGTCGACCCCACCTGGCGCGCCGTTCAAGACACCAGCGGGGACGCCTGGCCGGCGCTACAGGAGATGGCCGACGCCGCTGACGGCGACCCCGGCCCGATGTCGTGGAGCTTTCGGTGGGACATCGACGGCGTGCGACTGGTCGTGTTGGACACTCGGAGCGGCCGCAGATTGACAGAGGGTCGGCGCGCGATGCTCGATGACGACGAGTTCGCCTGGGCGGAGCGTGCGATCAGCGAAGATGCCGACCAGACGGCACATCTGCTGATCGGCAGCTCGCTGCCGTGGCTGCTGGCGCCGGCGATCCATGACGTGCAGTCGGCCAATGCGGCAGCCTGCTCGCGCGGCAGCGCACTAGGCGAGCGGATCCGGCAGGCGCTCGACCTCGAGCACTGGGCGGCATTCGAGGACTCCTTCCGCCGGCTTGCCACGCTGCTGCGGCAGGTAGCCGCCGCGCCCCGTGCGCCCGCGACGATCAGCGTGCTGTCCGGCGATGTGCACCACAGCTACGTGGCACGTGCCGAGGTCGAGGGCTCACCTGTTCACCAACTGGTGTCCTCGCCGGTGCATCATCCCGTCCCGAGGTATGCCACTGCGGCGTTGCGGGTCGCCTGGTGGGGTCCGCTGGCCGCGGCGGTCCGCAGCGCGGTGCGCCGCCTCGGGGTGGCAGATCCGGCGCTGTCCTGGCGACTGCTGCGCGGTCCGGTCTTCGGCAATGCCGTTGCCACGCTGACGTTTTCGGATCGCAGCGCCGAGCTCGTCTTCGAAAGGAGCGGTCCTAGCGGCCAGCTGGAACCGGTAACCCGGATCGAGCTGGCCGGTTTGTCAACGACTTGTCAAAGACCGGCAACAACTCCAAGGCAGGAGAGTGATCGACGATGAGGGTTTTCACCGGAGCTGACGAGTTGCGCGCCGCGGCTGGTGAACAGCTGGGCGTCAGTGGCTGGATGACCATCGAACAGCAGCGCGTCAATGCTTTCGCTGACGCGACCGAGGATCACCAATGGATCCACATCGATCCCCAGCGCGCCGCGGCAGGGCCCTTTGGCACCACCATCGCGCACGGCTTTCTCACCCTGTCGCTGTTGCCGCATCTGATCGACCAGACCTACCGGGTCGAGGGCACGACAATGGTCATCAACTACGGGCTGAACAAGGTGCGTTTCCCCGCTCCGGTGCCGGTCGGGTCCAGCGTCCGCGCTGAGGTCGCGCTTGCGGAGGCGACCGAGGTGAGCGGCGGTCTGCAGCTAGTGGTGCGGGCCACGTTGCAGATCGACGGCAACGCGAAGCCGGGTTGCGTGGCTGATTGGGTCACCCGGGTCTACTTCTGACACGCGCGGGTGAGGTCGTCGGGTCGCAGCCGGAATACCTGCAGATGTGTCCCGTGGTACTTACCGCTCTCGCCGACCCACTCCATCCCGATCCGTCGCGCGGTGGCCGCCGCCCGTGAGTTCTCCGGATCGACCAATGCGAATAACTCGACCAACGAATGCTGGAAGGCCCAGCGCGCCAACGCCCACGCGGCCTCGGTGATATAACCGCGGCCCCAATATTCCCGCGCCAGCTGGTAACCGATCTCGACGTCGGCCTCGGGCACGGGCATCGGCAGTAGGCTGATCCCGCCGACTAACGTGCCACTGTCGCGCAGGGTCACCGCCCATCGGCCAGTTCCGGGCGTCATGTCGCTGCGTTCGGCGTCCCAGCGTTGCAGCACCCTGTGCATGGTGGCCTCATCGGGGATGCGCTCGACGGTGTGCAGCCACCGGCTGACGTCGTCGTGGCCGTAGATTTTCAGCGCTGCCTGCGCGTCAGTGGCCGACCAGTCGCGTAGCCGGAGCCGATCGGTATACAGCACCTCCACCATGGAGTGAAATCTACTCCGGCTCGATGTGTCCTGGCGGGTATGTCGGCTCCAGTGCCGGCTTGATGTTCGCGTTCATCCGGAAGATGTTGTCCGGGTCGTAGCGTGCCTTGATCCCAGCCAACCGCTGGTATTTCGTCGGTCCGTACGCGGCTTGCACCCGCTCCTGGTCGTAGTCGGCCATGACGTTGATGTAGCCGCTCGAGTCGCTGGCATGCGGGACAAGTGCCTGCCACAGCGATCGGACCCAGGCTCGGTCGGTCGCCAGTAACTCAGCGTCCGGGGCAATAGCCGCCACGTTGACCACAAACCGGGTCGCTCGGCTGCCGCCGAATGCGGTTTCCTGCTCGCCGACATCGGCGAATGCACCGCCCAACGAGAAGATCGTGGTAAACGACATGGGTGAGCTCTTACGCGGTATGTTGTGGCTGAGCACCGAAATCGCGTCCTCGGTCAGCTCCTGCAGGTAAAGGCCTTTCTCGTAAGCGTGAATACCCCACGGTGCAGTCTCGTCCAGAATTTTTTGCAGCTCGACGTACGGCAGCGGGGTCACGAACTCGAACAGTGGTGGTAGCGCTTCCCTGATCGGTGCGATCAGCCGGTGATGCTCCAGCGCGGTTCCGAATCCAGCGACCATCAGGCCGTACCCCGATCTCCCCCGATGAGCAGCGGGAACGAAGGGCGCAGCCGGTGCGGGCAGACCTGCGGCCATGACGAGCCCGGCATTACGCGGCAGCGACGCCGCCACCTCCCGGCCGAT